>CAWUJC010000197.1:0-5513 GCA_963922355.1 uncultured bacterium
GTGGTATCATGCTTTCAGAAGATAGACTTGAGGTTGACTGGCACTCCTATGCTGAAAAAGGGAACTTCGTTCTCAATAACGATTGTGGAGACGTTCTCAGCATCTGGTACAAAGATACATCCAACAAGTGGCAAAAGGATGATGAGGCCATCTACTTATCTAATCCTCCAGAAGGTGTAATCCTTCAACGGGTAGGTAATCTGTTGGTAGCATAAACTCATAAAAGAGCCCCGGGATTATCCCGTCTCGGGGCTCTGAGTAGTAATTTAATAAGAATTTATTGATATATAAAACTAAACGTCACCCGCACTCTTAATGATCTGGCCGACGAGGCCGTACTCTTTGGCTTCTTCGGCGGACATCCAGAAGTTACGCTCGGTGTCCTTTTCGATTCGGTCGAGCGGCTGGCTGCACTGCTCGGAGAAGGTCTGGTTCAGGCGGTGGCGCATCTTGAGGATTTCCTGCGCTTCGATCGAGATGTCGGAGGCCTGACCGCGCACGCCGCCCATCGGCTGGTGGAGCATGAAGCGAGTGTTGGGCAGGGAGAGGCGGTTCTCCTTTTTGGCGGCGGCAAAAATGAGAGCGCCGGCGCTGGCCACCCAACCGGTGCCAATGATTTTAACCGGGGCTTTGACGAAGCGGATCATGTCGAAGATCGTGTCGCCGCTTTCCACGTGGCCGCCCTGGGAGTTGATGAAAATCTTGATCGGTTCTTTTTCGTCGTCGTCGCTCATGACGAGGAGCTGGGCGGTGACGCCAGCGGCAAGCTTCTGGTTGATCTCGCCGTAAATCATGATGGTGCGGCTCTTGAGCAGCTTGCCCATCAGGCCGGGATCCGGCTTCGGTCCTTTTTCTTCCTTTTCGTCACCTTCTTCGTCTTCCTCCTCATCCTCGTCGGCCCGGGCGGGGAGGCCAGCCAAGTCTTGCATCGGGGCAGCGGAGATCTCGGCCGAGGTGGGGACGGTGGGACGTAGTTCGGAGGAATCGGACAACTTCATGTCCGTAGCATAGTGGCTCTGCGGTCAGCCGCAACCTCGGAATTGCCACGCCACGCTGGATTCTGTGAAGAAAACCGCCGCTAGGCCAGCGGCGGTCATGAGGTGCAGTGTTATGCTGCCCGTCGTTGAGGACAACGACGGCTACCAAGATTAGGCTTACTGTGTGATTGGCTGTGGCAGGGGATGGTGCTTGGCCAGCTCGGTCGGGCGGTCGGTGGAGCCGGCGGGAGCTTGGTGGAAGCCGATCTTTTGCAACTTCTCACCCAGACCTTTGGCGGCGACGAAGGTGCGCGCCTGGGAGTCGAAGACCATCACCTCGCCCTTGGTCACATCATAGAAACCAACCAGGTGGAGGGTCTGTTGATGCGAGTCCTCGCGCTTACCTTTGTACGTGTGCTTATAGACGGCAAAGGGCACCGTGCCGTTTTGGGCTTGGGCAAAGACCGGGCGGAAATCCGGATTGTAGCGCGGCATGGCTCGAGAGAATTTTGCCATCTCGACCTGCGGGCGCAGCGGGCGGATGAGCTCATGGAATACCGTGTGACGGGCTTTCTTCTCTTGGTCGAAGCGGCTCATCACCAGAGTGATATCCGGCGCTTCGATGTGTTGGTAGTCGGCCTTGGTCACGTTGGCGCTGGGCTCGTGGGCGAGCAGGAGCGAGGCGCTGCCGAAGACAAGAGCGGTGGCGGCGAGGGCCAACCAGGCGGTGGCTTTAGACAGGGTTAAGGGTCGGTTGGTCATGGCGGTGTTTCCTTTCAGGTTGTCGGGTGGGGTTCGCAGTGGCTTGGGTGGGTAAGCGGAAGGCCGTAATCGGCACCTCGGCCGCGAGGGCATTGAGGAGCAGGCCGAGCCAAAGGGAGAGCAGGTAGTTCTGGGCGTAGGGCATCTCCCAGAGAAAGAAGACGACGTGGAGCGCGCGGAAGGTGACCGACGTGGTGTTCATTGCGTAGGAGCGGATCATCCAGTCGCGATGCGCGGGAATGTTTCCCTGCCTGAGCGCTCGCCAGCCGGCCCAGGTGAACCACGTGGTGACGACGCCGAGGAGAAGAAAGCCGCCGATCCCGCTCACCCCGCCCTTGGCAAACAGCGCGAGGTAGAAGCCGGTCGGCGCCACGACGGCCAGGGTCGACCAGACGTAAATGAGACCAAGCACCACGTGCACCTTGGGCCAGCGTCGGAGCAGCGGACGGGAAAATTGGGCGACGGCAGAAAGGAGGCAGACGCAGCCCGCCGCAATGTGGCTCCAGAGCATCAAACGGTAGAAAAGGCCTTCAGAGTACGGCTCTTTCTCGATGACGAAGGGGTGATCAAGACCCAGCGAGATGTAGCTCAGGCTGTTCCAGGCAATAAGGAGCGAGCCCAGAGCCATGAGTAACCAGAAGACACCGCCGGTGGCCAAGGCGCTAACCTTGAGAGCAGGGAGAAGGCGGCGGGCAACTCGAACCATGCCGACACCCTATCCCAACTTGGGAGAGGAGTTGTCACACCCTTGTTCGCACGTTGTCAGAAGAATGTCAGGCAACGTGACGTTGCATCCAACTTTACATGATGCTGGACCCAGTTTCCGTGACGTTGCCTCCAACTTTGCCTGATGCGGGACCCGGTTTGGTGACGTTGCCTCCAGAAGGGGGGGGAACGCTGGACACAGTCCACACGTGACGTTGCCGCTCGTAAGACTTTCCCCAAAGGAAGGAGCAGCGGTTACTCGTCGCCTAGGCGTTGGCAGGCAGGGTGGCGAGGGCCTCTTGCTTGAGGTTCACCAGATGCTTGGCGAGGGAAGAAGCGGGCCAGGGCCGGGAGGCGAGTTCAACGAGGAGTTGGAAGTGCTGCACCCAGTCTTCGGCATCCACGGCTTCGGCCCCAATGCCGCCGGCGTCGGACATGTTGTGATAGTGGTGCAGCGCCAGACAGATACCGCCCACGGGGCGGCCCATGGAGGCAAAGGCGGTGGCCTCGCAACTGCCACCGGCCATGAGGAGGCGTTGGGCCTTCAGCTTTTGCTCGGTGCAAATCTGCGTCAGCGTTTCCGTCACGCTGGGTGTAAAGATCGTGCTGCGGTCGCCGACGCGAATGATCGGGCCTTGACCCATTTTGGCGAAGCCTTTGGCCTGGCTGCATTCCAGAGAAATGATCGGTACCTTCTTGGGCGGCAGGAGGTCGCCGTCTTCGCTGGCGAGCGCGCCGAGGAAGCCGATTTCTTCGGCTCGGGTGAAGAGGCACCAGAGGTCGGCGTTGGCTTGTTTGCGGCTGAGTTCCTGGAGGAGGGCCACCATGGTGGCGGCTTGGGCGAGATCGTCGCACACCCGGCCAACGTAGCGTTTTCCGCGAAAGCTCCCCTTGGGCAGTTTCCACATGGCGAACTCGGCTTCACGGGGAATGGAGCCGTCGATCTGCGTCCACTTTTTTTGCTTGGTCCACTTGGTTTCGGTGACCGTGGCGGAGCCGAGCGGGGCAGTGGATTGCAGGTTAAAGAACTCGACCTCGTGGCCAGGCAAGTTGGCTTCCCGAATCCCCCCCAGGAAGTGGAGGGTACGTTTGCCATTCCGCTTGGCGATGCCGAAGCCGGGATGGTCGAGATGGGCGACCAGACAGAACGGGGAGGGTTTGTCTGTGCCCTTGCCGCGGCGGTAACGGGCCAGGAGATTGCCGAAACGGTCGCGCTTGAGCTTAACGTAGGCCAGACCCTCGAGTTGGCGTTCAATCTCACTACGGACGTGGTGCTCGGCGTAGCTCGCGGTGGGTAGGGTGGCGATGCTCAAGGCAGCGTCGCGCAAGACGGGGGGAACCAAGGTAACTGAGGACATGAAAGCTTACTCCTTCTCGCGGACGTCCGGCGGCTCGTCCATGATGCTGGGGAGCTTGCCTTTATCGCCTCCCGACATCACGCGGAAGATGCACCACGCCAAAAAGAGAGTGGTGCCGCCCACGGACGTTAGCATGATGATCCAGCCACCTAAGTTCATATCGAGTAGCCTCCTTCGCTGCTTTGGGCAGCTTCCAGCTTGCGCCAGCGGTCCACCGCCCGGCCAATCAGAATGAGAAAGAGCACGGTGACAATCACGACGAGGATGATCGAGGCGCGGACCACGCCATCGGTCAGAAATTGATTCACGTAGCCTTCCACTTTCTGTGAGGCCCAGAAGGAGAAGATGACCAGGAGATAAACGGGCGAGACGTACTTCAGGATAAAGCCGACAAAGAGGGGGATGCGCAACTCGGCGCCGGTATCGAGTTCCTGCATCCCGCGTTTGACCCCGAGCACCCAACCAAAGAGCAGCACATTGATCGTAGCCAAGACGTAAATGCAGAAGGTACCGACCCAGAAGTCGATGTTATCCAGCGCCTTGAGGTCTTTGCTGAAGTAGACGATGAAGGCTGTGCCAATGATGGTGATGAAACCGAGCAGGGCAACCGAGCCTTTGCGGTCCAGGCCCATGCCTTCTTCCAAAAAGGCGATCGCCGGTTGCAGCATGGAGATGGAACTGGTTACCGCCGCCAGGAAAAGCAGGAAGAAAAACAGGAACCCGAAAAGCCAACCCGCGGGCATGGTCATGAAGACCTGAGGCAGTGTGTTGAAGCCCAGACCAAAGGTCCCGCCTTGGGTGCCCGCAGCGCCAAAGAAGAGGAAGGCCGCGGGGATGGTGATCATCCCGCCCAGGGCCACCTCGCACCACTCGTTGCCTGCCACCGCCGTGGTGGAACTCAGAGCAATGTCATCCCGTTGCTTCAGGTAGCTGGAATAGGTGATGATGACGCCGAAACCGACCGAGAGGGAGAAGAAGATTTGCCCGGCGGCTTCCAGCCACATTTCACCGTTTTGGAGTGAGACCCAAAGTGACTTCTCGCCGTAGCCTGGATTCCACATGTAGCCGAGGGCGTTGAGGACGTTCAGCTCCGGCTTGCTCGGATCGGGCGTACCGAGCGTCAACACACGCACCAGGATGATGAGGGCGCAAACCACCAACAGTGGCATGGCGCGAAGGGCGAACCACTCGATGCCTTTGCTCAGTCCCCGGTAGATGAGAACAAAGTTCAGCACCACGCAGAGCAAAAGGAAAATGAGGGTGGGGTGCAGAGCGACGTTAAAGAGTTCGCCGTTTTCGTTCATCCCGACAAAGTCGCTGAAGAAGGTTTCGCCCGCCGGATCAATCGTGCTCCAGCCCATGCCATGGGCCAGATAATAGTAGGCATAGCCGAGGCACCAGGATTCGATAAAAACGTAGTAGGTGTAGATCATCACCGGGATGATCAGGCCCAGCACGCCCATGTAAGGAGCCATCTTGTTTTTCCAAATGACGCGGAAAATGCCCGGCGTGCTGTTGTAGCCCCGCACACCGCCGTAGCGGCCCATGCTCCATTCCGCCCAGGCAATCGGCAGGCCCAAGAGGAGCAGGGCGATGACGTAGGGAATCATGAACGCCCCGCCGTCGTACTGCGCGGCCATACCCGGGAAGCGGAGGAAGTTGCCCAAGCCGACGGCGCTACCCGTCACGGCCATGATGACCCCGGCACGAG
>CAWUJC010000198.1:0-5513 GCA_963922355.1 uncultured bacterium
AGAAGTCGATTTTTCCGGCATTCTCGAGGAAATTAGGCATCATTCTGGGAGGCACGAACACGAGACCCTCCGTGCTTGAGACGCATGCTCCGCCGTATTTCTATCATCCTGATCGTAGCTGTCTTACTGCCTAGCACCGTGCTGGCGTTTCTCGCCATCCGTTCGCTCAAAGATCAGCAGATCGTCCTTGAGCGTCAACAGGGGCTTTTGTACCAGGAGGTGATCGATGGCTTGGCCTTGCGAATCGACTCTTTCATGCAGAATTTGCAGAACCGCTTTGCCCTCGAAGTTGATGAGATGTTGGCGGGTGAAGACGGCCCGATGGCACCGCGGCGCTTTAACCGTTTGCTGCGGGAAGACTGGGCCTTGGCCAAGGTCGGCTTTGTGGTGGATCGGCAAGGCTCTTTGCTTTCGCCCTTGCCAGGGCGCCAAGGGCTGGAGCAAAAGTTCCTCGATGATAACCGCTTGTTTTTTGCCAATACCCAAGAACTGGCGGTTTACAATCAAGTGCGTGTGCCTGGGTTAGCAATTGCCGGAAGGGAGAGCCAGGCTCTGCCCAAAGGGCGTGTGCTGAAAAAGGGGGAGGTCACCTTCTTTGCCCAATGGAATCGCCGTCGGGTTAACCAAGATGAGGCCTCTGCTGATGAGGAGCAGGAGGTGGGAGTCAATGATCTCGCAGATACGGTCTTGATGAATCGGGCTTACTTCCAGATCGAAACGCGCGAAGAGCACAACTATCTGCCGGAGCCCGAGCTTCCGCCCAGTGTCTTAGCCCCGGCGGAAGAACCTGATCTATTTGGTGAGGCGTATACCCTCAAAAAAGAACCCAGCCTTCTCCCAGCAGAAGCCGAACTGGAATTCCGTGATGGATTCACCGCGCCTTCCTCTTCTCAGCTCGCTTCTGTTGCGTCGAAGTCTCGGGCTCCTCGCTTTCAGGCAGCGAAGGAGAAACCAACCGTTACCTCGGCGCCCATGCAAACAGAGAAACCCCAGCAGAAAGTGAAATCTGCGGCGGATAAAACGGAGTCCAAGGCGGCGGTGCGAACGGTCTCGCCGTCCCAGCGCTTTGATGATCAGTCTGAGTTGGTCTCCAAGGTGCAGCCCCAATACACGGCGTTCCAGAGTCTGGTGGGTGACAAACGCCAAGGCGCTTACGCACGTTATTTGCAGGATGAGCTTTCCGTGTTCTTCTGGTACCGGCCACCGGCGGATGACGGCAAGATTTTTGGCGTGGAGCTCAGCATGCCGGTGTTGCGCAAGAAGATTGCGGCCTTGCTGGATGCTAGTGAAACCAAGTCCAGTGCGGAGATGCCGATTGCGCTGGCCATCTTGGATGAGAAAGCGATCCCTGTTGCCGTGGTGCCGACGAATTTTTCTGCCGACTGGAGGCATCCTTTTGTGGCTTCAGAACTAGGGGAACGGATCGAGATTCTGCCGCATTGGGAAGTGGCGGCTTACTTGATTAATCCGGCTCAACTCCAACAAGCGGCCGCCAACTTGCGCTGGTCACTGGGGTCCATTATCGGGTTAATGCTTCTGGCCGTAGCGCTAGGCGGGTTTATCCTCTGGCGAGATTTACGACGCGAGATTATCTCCGCCCGACAGAAGACCGACTTCGTCAGCAACGTCTCGCATGAGCTCAAAACGCCACTCACTTCGATTCGCATGTTTTCCGAATTGTTGCGACGGCAGAGTGAGGAAGCCAAGTTACAGAGCCCAGATAACCAGCAGCGTTACTTGGATATCATCATTGCCGAAGCGTCTCGCCTGACTCGGTTGATCAATAACATCCTGGATTTCTCGCGGATGGAGCAGGCGCGGAAGCAGTACCGTTTGACGGAGCTGAATCTCTCCGAATTGACGCAGGAGATTGTGTCGGCTTATCGAGCACACCTGGAAGAAAATGGCTATGTCTTGGAGTTGGCGGGCGCTGAGACACCTTTGCCGGTGAAGGCGGATCGCGATGCGATTACCCAGATTCTGCTCAACCTGATTTCCAATGCCGAGAAGTACGGGGGCGAGGCTAAACAGATTCGCGTGGAGCTAGCGCTCGGCAAGGCTCCCGCCCAAGTCCTGCTCCGAGTCTTAGACCGAGGGGAAGGCGTCCCCCGCGGGCACGAGAACCAGATCTTTAAGAAGTTCTACCGGGCGCATGATTCGCTCAGTTCGGGTATCCAGGGCTCCGGGTTGGGGCTCACGCTGGCTTTTTCCATCGCGCAAGCCCACGGAGGCACTTTGCGCTATCAGAAGCGGGAGGGCGGCGGCGCCTGCTTCACTTTGGTTTTACCGCTACATGAAGAAGCAAAGGAAGGAAAAGGATGACAACACGGATTCTAGTCGTTGAGGACGATGCCAACATCCTCCTGGGCCTGCAGGAGGTTTTGCGCAGTGAGGGTTTTGAGGTGGCCACTTGCTCACGAGGAGATCAAGCGATGGACCAGATCGCGGCCTTTAAGCCGCATTTGATTCTCCTGGATGTGATGCTGCCGAAGAAGAACGGTTATGAGATCTGCCGGGAAATCCGCGAGGCCAAAATCAAGCTGCCCGTGTTGATGCTGACGGCAAAAGGGCAAGAGATGGACAAGGTGGTGGGCTTGGATTCGGGTGCTGATGACTATGTGACCAAACCCTTTGGCGTCCGGGAGCTGGTCGCCCGGGTGCATGCGCTTTTACGTCGGACACATGGCGCAGATGAAGATCTGGCCGATGCGGGCGAGACCTTTGAGATGGGTGGGGTAACGGTCGACCCGAAGCGCTACGAACTGTTGCGCGAGGGCAAGAAAGTGCGTCTTACGGCCAAGGAGTTTGAGCTGCTCCAGTTTTTGCATGAGCACCCCGATCAGGTACTTTCTCGCGATGAGCTCCTTAGCCAGGTCTGGGGCTACCAGTACTTTGGGACAACCCGGACTTTGGATCAACTGGTGGTGCAACTCCGGAAGAAGCTCGGGGAACCTTCGGGAGATCCCAAGCATCTTCTCACCGTGCATGGCGTGGGCTACCGCTGGGCCCCATAGCCGAGAGATTGCACCTAGAAGCGGATTCGATTCTTAGCGCTTGAGCAAGACGCGCAGAGGTTGGTCTTCCAGCCCGGCGGAACGGATGAGATGTTGGAGGAAGAGCAGAGCGGCGGCGGCATCATAGAGCGCATCGTGCCAGTGCAGGTTCGGGCAGAGTTCGTTTAAGGGTTCGGCGAGATCGAAGGTGGCAACTAAATCACCCAGCCGGTGATTCGGGAGCTGCGGGTAAAAGCGGCGGGCGAGGGGGAGCGTGTCGATCCAAGGGCCAAAGCCGTGCCCGGGAAAGGCCCGCAGGTAGCGGCGCTCCACGCTGGCGTTATGGGCGACCAGGACCCGGCCTTGGAGCCGTCCCTTAAACTCCGGCCAAAGAGAAGCCATTTCGGGAGCACCTGCCAAGTCTTGGTCGGTGATGCCATGGACTTTCCTCGCCGCCAGCGCAACCGGGCGGTTGGCCGCAATGAAGCTCCGATAGAAATGGGAGGCTTCTGGTCTGGTAATGCCGGTGGCTTGGGCGAGGCCGGCTTGAATCGGAACATCCGTGTGCCCGGGCAGCTCACCCGCCCCTTCGAAGTCAAGAGCCGTCCACGGGACTTGGGCCAGCGGGAGTTCGTCCATATTCTTCAGCTTTAGCCCACCTCGGAACAAAGTTCGGCACAAAAATGTAACTTTGTTGTCGGTCGGTGTTCTTGTCTCCTGCGGCAGAAGGGGATAGGAAAGGGGGAGATAAGTGAAAGCCCTGGTTTTCTTTAAGAATTTTGAAAATAAGAAATAAAGATTTTGACGAATCAAAAAGACTTTGCGATACAACTCGGCACTATGAGGAAATCACTCTTGTCCCTCACGCTGCTACTAGCGTTCACTGGGTTGGTTGAGACGCTCCTGGCTGGCGATAAGCTGATCATCGACGGCCCACAGCCGACCAGTGAGGATCTCTTTGCCCAATGGTGGGAGGGCGACAATGCCACAGGCGATTGGGGCGGTGCGCGCACGGCTATGGAAGACGCAGGCGTCTCTATCAGCATCTTGAACGTCAACGAAGGCTGGTACAACACCACTGGCGGGATCAAAACCGGGGGCAACCTCATTGGCTACTGGGAATGGGGCTTGGAATGGGACTTTGAGCCCTTGATCGGTTGGAAAGGCGGCTCGGTCGTTGTCGATGGAAATTGGTACTACGGCGGTCAGCCAAGTGAACAGCTCGTGGGAGTTTTTCCTGCGATGAATGTGAGCAACTACGAAAGCTCTAACGCCATCCGGATGTACCATATGTACTTCCAGCAAGAGTGGGGGCGTCCTTTTGCTGAAGATGGCGCGGTCGGGACGAGCCCGGCAGGACAACAAGGTCCAACCGGCCATTACTTGTTTAAGATTGGCCAATTTGCCGCCGACGACGATTTCATGGGGACGGAATACGGCGGACTCTTTATCAACGCTTCTTTTGGCCAGTATCCCAAAGAAGCGGAGGCAACGGCGGCTCCGGCTTATCGCCTGACCGCACCCGGCGTCTATTTCTATGCCCAGCCGGTTGAGGAATGGTTCTTCCAAGTGGCGGCGTTTAGCGGCAACGCCGGGGAGGATCTTGTGAGTAACAACGGCTTTGGTTGGCGCTGGGGTGGCCAGACCGGCATTGCGACTTTCGTGGAAACCGGCGTTAACCTCGAGATCAACGGGCTACCTGGCACCTACACGGTGGGGGGCTTCTACGATACGAGTGAGTTTGAGACCTTCGCCGGCAATACGGTCGACGGAAATTGGAATGTCTGGTTCACCATCGATCAGGCGTTGCTTATGCAGAAGAATGGCGAGGATCCCTTGTTGGGACTCTTCTTCCGCATCGTACCTGGGGCGCAAAATAACCGGAACCCGATCGAATGGGGCTTGGATGGAGGCTTGGTTCTCTTCGGCGAACCGTGGGGAAGGCCGAATGATCAAGTCGGCATTGGTGTCGCTACGGCTGACTTCGATCGTGCCTTTGCCGTCAACGAAGGCCTCAGTACAGGCAGCCAGACCATTGTTGAATTCACCTACCTCTTTCAGGCCAATAATTGGCTCACCGTGCAGCCTAATCTTCAGGTGATTGTGGATCCTTCCTTTGCCACGCAGGATGCCGTCGTGGTGGGCTTACGCGTGGCGGCAGAACTCTAGCCGCCCCGCATAAGCTACTTCTGGCCAGAAAAGAGTTTGGCACCTTGGGGGTAGAGGCCGGGGCAGCAGCCAAAGGTCTCGTAAAAGGCTTTGCTGAAGTGACTCAAGCTGTTGTAGCCGACTTCGTAGGCGGCCTCGGTTACGTTATGCGTGCCGCCACGCAGCAGCTGAGCGGCACGCTCTAGCCGGAGCTGGCGGAGGTATTGCGGCATCGTCATGCCCATTTCAGAAGAAAAGATGCGGGAGAGGTAGGGTGCGCTGCAACCGATGATCTTGCCCATCGCTTCCATCGTGGGTGGGCTGGCAATGTCTTGCTCCAACATGGCCTTGATCCGGTCGACGCGTTCGCGA
>CAWUJC010000199.1:0-5512 GCA_963922355.1 uncultured bacterium
AAGCACATCCTGGATGAGCAACTGCCGGAAGGCGGTTGGAGCATTTATCATGGTGGTCCGAGCGAGCTGAACGCCACGGTGAAGGCCTACTTTGCGCTTAAGCTTGCCGGGGTTTCGGCCGAAGAGCCGGACATGCGCAAGGCGCACGCCACTATTTTGCGTCTGGGTGGTATCCCCAAGACCAACACGTACAACAAGCTCATGCTGGCGCTCTTTGGCCAGTATCCCTGGAAGTACCTACCCATCATTCCCTCGGAGATCATCCTCCTGCCCAACTGGATGTACTTTAACATCTACGAGATGTCGTCCTGGAGCCGGGCCATGGTGGTGCCGCTTTCCATCATCAATCACTTTAAGCCCATGCGTTACCTGCCGCCGGAGAAGCAGCTGCATGAGCTCTTCCCTTACGGCACCGAGCATTCGGACTTCTCCATGCCCTGGACCAAGCAGCTTGGCACGTGGACGAATTTCTTCCTGGGTTGGGACAGCGTGCTAAAGTTCTTCGATTCGCTCCCCTGGAAGCCCTTCCGCGCCCGTGCGCTGGAGAAAGCCGAAGCCTGGATGACCGAGCGTATGGGCGACAACAGCGACGGCCTGGGCGCGATCTTCCCGTCGATGATGTACTCCATCATCGCGCTCAAGGCGCTGGGGTATTCGGACGATCACCCCATTTTGCGCAAGGCGGAGAAAGACTTCTTCGACTTCGAAGTCGACGATCTTTCCAACAACGATTACCGCTTCCAGCCTTGTTTCTCGCCGATCTGGGACACCGCCATCAACACCTTCGCCTTGGGCGAATCCGGCGTGCCGAAGGATCACCCGCAGATGATCAAAGCCGGTCAGTGGATGCTGGACCGCGAAGTCCGCATCCGCGGCGACTGGTACGTCAAGAACCCGCATCCCGAGAACAGCGGCTGGGCCTTCGAGTACAACAACGCGTATTACCCGGACGTGGACGACACCTTCAAGGTGCTGCTGGCCTTGCGCCACGTCGAGATGCCGGACCGCGATAACCAGCAGGAGGTCATGGACCGCGCCTTACGCTGGGCGATCAGCTTCCAGTGCAAGAACGGGGGCTTTGCGGCCTTTGACAAGGACGTGACCAAGCCCTGGCTGGAGGACGTCCCCTTTGCGGACCATAACGCCATCCTCGATCCGCCCTGTAGCGACATCACCTCCCGCGCGCTGGAGTACTTTGGCCGCATCGGCCTGACCACGAAGGAGCCCTTTATCCGCAAGGCGCTTAAGTACATTCAGTCCACCCAGGGTGAGGACGGCTCCTGGTCCGGCCGCTGGGGCGTCAATTACATCTACGGCACTTGGCTGGTGCTGCGCGGTCTCTCCAACATGGAGGAGATCGACATGAACCAGGATTGGATTTTGCGCGGTCGCGACTGGCTGGAATCTTGCCAGCAGGAAGACGGCGGCTGGGGCGAGAGCCCGGCCTCCTACGAAGACACCAAGTGGAAGGGCCGCGGCCAAGTCACCCCGTCGCAGACGGCTTGGGCGCTGATGGGCATCATGTCCTGCGGCGACGTCGATCGCATTAGCGTCCGCCGGGGCATCGACTACCTCGTGCGCACCCAACTTGAGGACGGCACCTGGGACGAAGCGCCGATCACTGGCACCGGTTTCCCCAAGGTCTTCTACCTCAAGTACAGCATGTACCGGATTAACTGGCCCCTCTTGGCGCTGGCGGATTTCCGCCGGATGACGTTGGGCCTACAGGCGCGCGGAGCATGATCTGTTACGCCTTTGCCGTTCCGCACGAAAGCGAAGACCTGCTCGCCCAGATGCAGAGCAAGGAGAGCTTTAACATCGGCACCATGCAGTGCACCGTCGGGTTCTACAAAGAGCGCGAAACGGTGGTCGCCATCCTCGGCATGGGCATGGAACGCGCCGCCCGCAACGCCGACCTCGTCTTCGACTACTTCTCCGTCAAAGCCTTCATCATGGCGGGCTATGCCGGGGCGCTTATCCCGCAACTTGAGCATGCCGACGTGGTGGTCAGCGACAACTTCTGCTCCGACACGGTGATCTCTTTCCTCAAGCTGCTGCCCGACTTCAAGTTCGCCAAATTTTGTAGTACGGACGAACTGGTCAGCACCCCGCAGCGTCGGCAGGAATTTGCCGAAGCCACGGAATGTCAGGTCGTCGACATGGAGACCGCCGGGGTGGCCGAAGTCGTCCATGGCCGGGGCTGCACCTTCGCCGCCATTCGCGCCATCTCCGATACCTATGACGTGACCCTGCCCGTCGGCGCCATGAACGCTGCCTACGACGCGGAGACCAATCAGACCCGGCCGATCAACTTGGGCTGGTACCTCATGACCCACCCGAAAGAGTCCAAGGCGTTCAAAGAGTTTGTTTCTCGCCTCAGCCCCGCGCGCGCTAACCTGACCAAGTTCCTCGGTGTCCTCACGGACGAACTCCCACGGGGGATTTAGGCAGCGATATCTTGGGTGCTGAAGCTCTCGGGCGCTTCCTGCCCGACTTGACTAACAGGAAGCGCCATCCGAACCACTCGGAGTCTACTGAAGCTCTATGATGAAACCTAATCTGATCTATCTCTTTGCCGACCAAATGCAGGCCTACGGCCTTGGCTGCATGGGCAATCAGCATATTCGAACGCCCAACCTCGATGCCTTGGCCGCCGATGGCGTGCTCTTTCGCCAGGCCTACAGTGATTCGCCTGTCTGCACGCCTTTTCGGGGCTGCTTGATGACGGGGCTCTATGCGTCTCAAACCGGCATCATTCGGAATGGAGATGGCATTCCAGCCGGGCAGCGCTGTCTCGCCCACAGTCTGAACGACGCCGGCTACAGCACCCACTACGTGGGCAAGTGGCATTTGGGCGGGAACGGAAATCGAGCCGTGGAAGAAGATCAGCGTGGGGGCTTTACCCATTTCACCGGTTACCAATGCCACAATAGCTTTGTGGATGGGGTTCAGTTTTTTGCTGAAGAAGGCGAGCTGCGTGAATTCGAAAAGCACCGGACGATCGCGACCACCGACTTGGCCATCGAGCAGATCAAGGCCGCGCGGGGCAAGCCGTTTGCCTGCTTTGTCTCCTATCAAAATCCGCACTATCCGCTGGAACCGGATCCGGCCTTTGAGGCCATGTACGCCAACGCGGATCTCCCGGCTCGCGACAACGTCCAAGCGGACACCCCGCCCTTTACACCGACCTACAGCCCGTACAGCCCGCGCCCCGTGGAGCGCGATCCGAACTATCAACGCTATGGTCGCGACTTGCTGGAATTCCGACGGCTGTATTACGCGATGATCACCCAGCTAGATCATGAAGTTGGGCGTTTGATCCGGTTTCTCAAGCGCGAGAACTTGTACGATTCCAGCGCCATTGTCTTCACCAGTGACCACGGGGAAATGATGGGGAGCCATGGCTACATGAACAAAGGTCTCCCGCAGGAAGAAAGCGTGCGCGTCCCCCTCATCGCCCGAGCTCCGGAAGGGGCACGGGGCAAAGTGGTCGAGACCCCGGTTTCTGCCGGGATCGACATTTGGCCCACCTTTCTCAATTTGGCTGGGGGGCAAGAAGAGACCCCGCTGTCCGGACATAGTTGGAAAGCGGCGCTGGAGGAAGGAACCGAGTTCCAACGCCCGCCCGTCTTTGCCGAACACCCCTGGCGACCGGATATCCACGAAGGCAAAACCTGGGTGATGGTCCGCGATCAGGATTGGAAGATGGTCGCCGTGAAAGACAGCCTGGAAGTGGATTCGATTTTCAACCTAGCAGAAGATCCCTGCGAACTGACCAATCTGGCCGAGAAAGCTCCAGAAGACGTCCGCTCACGCTTGCTGCAGCATCTTCAGCAATGGAAAGAGCTGGTGGGTTGAGTGTGTTCAGCCCTAGGTTAAGGGGAATCCGGGCGGATTTTTCACGCCAAGGCCGCTAAGGTCGCCAAGAAAACGGAGGGCGGGCAGCGTGACGCTGCACCCCTTACAGGGCTAAGGAATCACGCAGGGATGCAGAGGCGTACGTAAGTCACTTTTCCTGGATTGTCTTTAGCTTTTTCTTCGTCTCTTCCATTGCCTGCTCAAACTCGTCGTAATTTTTTGCTTTAGGAGCTTTCTCTTGAAAAAGCTCAGTAAAGGTTTCCGAAATCGCATTGATTTCATCTACCTTTTCCTGGCTGGCAGGAGTGATGTTGCCCTCTTTATCTATCAAGTAGACTTTCGTTGTCGGAGAAGTTTCCGAAGCGTTTACGATAAGGAGTTCAAAATGACCGTCATCATCTCCGTCGTAATAGCCAAAATCTATATAATTTGAAACTCGGGCAGAATAGGCGCCGGTCACGTATTTATTGTTGATTTTGTATTGTTGGATCATGCCAATCCATTCATCGCCAATGTTCAGATTGATTTTCCGGGTTTCGTCAGGAGAAAATTCCATGATCCAAAAGTCTCCAGAGACGTAAGGCTTAGCGAATCCAGGTAGCGATTCCCATTCTGCTTTCTCTGTTGGAGTGTCGTTTGGGTATAGAGTGCTGGAATCGTTCGTTGGTTTAGTTGCGACCGAATCGCAGCCAGCGATGCAAAGCATGATGAGAAACAAAGCGATACTGTTTTTCATGCGTGGTGGGGTTGTTTTTCCTTGGCGAACTTAGCGAACGTGGCGCGAGGTATACATTAGTCTTTAATCTCCTCCGCGTACATCACGCGGGGTTGGTTGCGATAGAGCATGACGCGGCCGGTGACTTCGATTTCCTGGTTGAGCCATTTTTTTGACGGCAGCTATTTGTCGCTTTGTTGTCAAAAATAAGAATCACTCAAAAATCTGCTCCAGTCCCCATCCCAAAAAATAGGTCAGAACTGCGATACCAACGGATGCTACAATCCAGCCAATGATTATAATGAAGATCATTATATAGCACCCATAATTGGAGCTTTCCTCAACTTCTTGATCTCGTTGTTCTGGCGTGGCCATAGGATCGTGGCCGTTTAAGACTAAATCCTGAGTATAATCACGAACTTCTTCAACCAGCCATGACTCTAATATCTTGGGGCTGCGCTGGTCTTTTTCGATACCGATGTGCTGGCGATCAAACCAAAAAACGCCATATTCTGGATCCTCCAGATCGATTGCTTCGCTGCAGCCACCGTCGTCTTCACCCATCGCGTAGAAGCGGCGCGGCCAAGGTTCACGGGCGAATTCTTTTTTTCTCAGGCGCTTGTTCAACGCAATCAAAGCTTTCGCATCATCCCAAAGGCTGATTTCAGTGTTCCCTGCATATGCTGGAATTGGGAAATCCTGCATTAGGCGCTTATAAACAGAAGGTAGGGTGATTTCTAATGCCTCTTCGATTTGAGTGAGCTCTTGAAGAGTCATATCTATAACGTGGTCTGTATTTCCTCCGCATACATCAAGCGTGGTTGGTTGCGGTAGAGCATGACGCGGCCTGTGACTTGGATTTCTTGGGCGAGCCATTTCTTGGCGGCGGGGGCGAGTTCGGCGGGGTAGACGACCCGGAGCGCGGCGGGGACCGGGGAG
>CAWUJC010000200.1:0-5496 GCA_963922355.1 uncultured bacterium
GTTCTTTTTGTCTAAGTCCTGACGCACGGAAACATCTACAAACGCGCGATCACCTCACCATCTCTTTCAATTTGTAAACGGGTGCGTCCATCCTCGCCTTCGGAAAAAGTAATGACATCTTTTTGGTCACTCCATTCCACCGTGGCGACCGTGTGATCATCGTTCCAGGTCACCTGCGGTGTTTCTTCACCAGACTTGTGCGGATACAGCAGCATCTTGAATTTGGGTTCGTTGCTATAGCTGGGGACCACGAGACGTTTGTTGAAGCCGAAGCTGCGGCCATCTGGCCAATCACGCGCTTCCTTGAATTCCAAAGTTTCCACCCGTATTTCTGGATTGTGGCCTACTTGTTCTGGAATCGCTCGATTAAGAACTTTCATGAAGAGCTGAGGGTCTCCCTTCTTTGCTTTCCCGCTAAACGTGTAAGCGAAGCCGGTTGTGGCGTACTTAGGATCCGGTCCGAGAAGAATTTCATCCAACTTGATCGAGACCGGACCGATGTCGGGATCAAGCATCATATTCCAGTCATAGGTTCGAAGCTGATCATCCTTCTTAATGTCATCAATGACTAAGGCGTACGGATGCTTGCCGCGAACCAAACCTGCCGTGCGAAAGGCCTTCTCCACCGGATTATGCGGCACACGTACCGGGCGTGCATACTCATCCCACATCCGTGGATCGCCCTTCTCATAACCTGACCAGAATTCTTCCACCATGGGTGATCGATCGATGTTGGCTTTCCAGTCATAATCGGGATTCTCCGCCACCCAAGCGTCGTTCTTCTTCGTAAAATTTGCCCAGCGCTTAAAGTGGCGACGTGGCTGATCCTTCTCCGTAAATCCGGAGAGCGTGGGGTGGAAATACCAATCGTACGCATACTTGTTATCAGTGACTCCGAAGGTGGCGTGTTCGTTGTCGAGAAGCTCGATCCACTTGCCGGGGGGCGACACCTTACCCTGTCCCTCGTAGTCTATCGTCACGACGTTGTGATGACGGCTTTCGACGCCTCGAAAGTGTTCAATGGCCCAGGTGCGCCCTGCCCCGGCCAAAGAAAAGACACCACGGTCGGCATGCTGGTGATTGGGGCCGGTACCATCGGGCCGTGATTCCATTTGCAGCTTCACCATGTCAGGCCCCCAGTGAGACCGCGTAATCATCTGATTGCGCTCAAGATCAAAGAAGGTGCGCGGCAGTCCCAATTGAGCTCCCTTCTCATGATTCTCGTTGTCTGGATCAGCCGCAAAGATGGAACACAGCATGAGCATGCCGCGATCCGTGACGGGGTCATCGCTTCCGCCCTTTACCTCGGCCAAAATAAAGTCGACTAGCGGATTGTCCGGATAAGCGTGTTTAAAGAACAGGGCCGTTTCTGCACTGACTCCAGCGTTGCCACCGTCACCGTGACTTAGAAAACGCCCGGGCTCAGGTTGGTTGGAATGGGCGTACCAGTACATCGAATTATAGAAGTTATGCATATTCCAATAATTGTCTCCGTTCCTTGCCATCACGACCATGGAAGGCAGCAACCAGCGCAGGCCAAATTGGGTGTAACCGATGGCCTCTCGAGATGACCCCATCTGCGACCAACCGTAGCGGAGATAGTCGTAAGCAAGCTGCTTCGTATGCTCGTAGACGCGGGCATCATTCCCCTCTTCGCCCAACGTGGCCGCAGAAAATGTGAGCAAACCTGTGCCGACAGCAATCCAGTTCCAATTCCGGAAGTGACTGGGCATGTGCGATCCGATCGTGGTCCGACCGCGAATGTAGTTGTTAATGGTGTTACGACAAACCGCTCGCTGCTCATCGTTCATCCACTTGAAAGCAAAGTCATAGATATAGGCAAAAGTCGGTTCCCCATCGATTGCCATCCGCCGACTACTTCGCCAGACGTCCGAATTCAACTGCGTCGTTGGTGTTCTTCCAAAGACGTTGGTCGTAATCCCTTTCTCAGAGGCGGTGTCTGGACGAGGCACACCGTCCATGAGATCCAGACGATTTTGATAAACCTGAGCCAGAGTCGCAGCGGCTTGAGCAAGAGTAGCACCTCGTTGGGCGTCATCATTGATCAGCGCTTGGAGGCAGTCCAACATGAACGGGTAAGCAAACTTAGCCCGATGATGCCAACTCACGATGGGCCCCTTACCTGCGTTTTTGTAGTCCGCTAACAAGGCTTCTGCCTTGCTGACGTCTCCCTTTGCCAAGGCATCGACGACATTGGAGTAAGCCGTTCCGGGCTTATGTAGCTTCTCCAACAGGGCAGTGATATTGGACCAGGTTTTGGCCCCAATTTCTGTCTCTTCTAACCGCTTTCTAATATCAGGGATGTCCTCTTCGGAAAAAAGCAAACGAGGATGGACGCCTGGTGCCGGTGCTTTGCCGAAAGCGTCAGGATCAAAACCAACTTCTTCACCCACTCGTCGAATCTCGACTTCGGGTGATGGCGGCCAAAGGTACTCACCGTTTAGAATCTGCTCCGCCGTGAGTTCACCCGGCAACTGCTTCATCTGAAGGTCGATCGGCTCGCTTTGGGTTTCTGTCGTGGAATCGGCAGAAAGTGACGCTGTTGATGGGCTGGCAGGAGAACCTGACTTTGGCTTCGACGAATCACAACCATTCAGAAAAAAGAACCCAACAAGGCCAATGATTGAAAGAAAGGGAAAAGTGGAAAAGACCTTCATCAGAGAAAAACAACAGGGAGCACGTTAGACCCAGCAAGTAATCTACGCCTAAATCGTTATAAGGGTAATCATCACCGACAATACCGTGAGAAACAACAGACGAATAAATCCCACAGATGGAATAATATGTCTCACTTTCGCCATTTTTTCTCAGTTCATTCCTGAGGCTAAACTCTACTAAGGTATGGAAGATGTGGGACTTACGTCATGACTCGAACCCCTCATTTACTACCGTATCTATTGACAACTTTGACGTCATCATTAGCTGAGATAAATTAGAGATAGATGAGACGTAATAGCACCTGCTTTGTCTCAAAGAATCGGTTAAGTTGTGATTAGTAATTTAACCGCATTTGATTCAACCGTGAACACTACCTCAATCCTTCTCACACGATGTCATAAGCAAGCTTTCACCTTGGTGGAGATGCTCGTCTCGGTCGCTATCCTTGGTATCCTGGCAGCCCTAAGTTATGGCGCCTATTCGCAAATGCTCGGGCGCTCTCACCTGACGACTGACAGTTCCAAATTACGACAAATTGGAATCGCGCTTTCAGGATTTGTTTCTGAACACCACGGACGGCTACCTCATCAAGACGAGCCAATTGCTGGAACAGGCGTGGGCGATGGAGATGATCGCTGGAATTTTTACGAATCCGTCGACCGCTATTTGCCGAAAGATGGAAAGTATAATCCACGTTCCATTTACAACTATAATCGACGCGATACGTGGTATGCCACTCACTTCGATTCGCCCGTTAACTATGTCGCCTTTGTACCAAATCCCTACATCTTTCGAGGAGTCAATTGGCAGGGCCGGATGGTCCGCGTGCCTTCGCCAGCCAACACGGTGGTCATGGCCGAAGCTAATAATAATGCGGGCTCTGGAAGATATGATTTGGACCCTTCACAGCCAGCTACCCATGAACCCGGGCAAGAATCCTTCTACAGCGCTTCTCGGCCTGGTCAACAGGGGCTTTACCTCTTTGGCGATTTCCATGTGGAAGCCATGACGGGCGACCAATCCGAACAAGCGCTCAGTGAGCGAGGCGAAGTGAATATCTGGCGGTGGTGGTAAATCGTCTATAAGGACGTCATTTCTTAGCTAGCTTCGGCCTTAGCTCAGCGGTCTTTCTGACCAAGCACCCAAAGTAAGGCTTCCAAGACATTAGCTGCTGCCCAACCGTTGTAACTAAACCACATCGAAGCAGGGCTTCCGTCCGGGAGAGTCTCCGACAACAGTCCATCGCTCGGGCAGAAGCGTTCCGTTAACACGCCATAGCGACCATATTCGGAAACCTCTGGATACAACTCCAGACACTGCATGGCAAAGGCCAAGGCATCATTCGCTCGTTCGCGATGATAAGCATCACCGGTTTGTTGGGATAAATAGTAAAGATCTTCCGTGATGATCAAGGCCATCGGGTGGACGTGCGGATTCGACACCGACGTCACCGACCCTCCACAGGAATTCCAGCCGCTTTCTTTGAGGGGATAGACCTCCGGCACGGCTTTAAATCCATATCGCCAGAGGTATTCGTAGTACGCCCCTTCGGTCAGCATGACCAGATAATGGTCTTCGCCGGTTGATTCATGGAGCAAGCGGGCGGCTTTGACATAGGCAAGATTGCCTTCTTCGTCAGGCGACTTCCAGGTATCCATTGGCGTCCCGTACACGTTGCACTCGCGGACAAACTTCCGATAGAAGTTCACACCTTTGCGAGCCGCTTGCAGATAAACATCCTTCTTTTCGCACGCATAGGCAGCGGCGAAGGCTGCCACCACCCAACAACCCGCAAAGCCATCCCAATCTTTAACTGCGGTGCGATCCGCGTGGTAGGTATACCCGCAACAACCATCCTCACGCTGCAGCCCTACAAAGGTATCAGCCACTTGAAGGGCTGACTCTAGCCATAGCTTTGGCACCTCATGGTTGCGTTTCCTTAGATAACGAATCGCTTGAAAGAGATAATAGAGTGCCTGTCCGTTCGTGTAAGAGGCGTGACAGTCATGAGCCACCTTCATTCCGCTCCACCAACCATTGAGGCGACTCCCGTTCAGCTCCTGAACCAAATCATAGAACAGCCCACTTTCAGGATTAACCGAAGCGGCAACTTCCGTGAGAAGATCTCTTCCACTCTTGCGGTTAAGAAAGAAATCTTCCGGCAACTCGAGAACATCTTCAGCGACGAGAAAGGGATATCCTTGGATGACACCTCCCGTCCAGGCGATCTCATAGAGCCCACGCCAGGGATCTAAGCCTTGGCCGGTTCTCTCATCATGCTGGTTGGTGTAATGCTGAAACTCTTCCGACCAATTCTGCTCGACGAATGTTTCTAATAAAGCCTGTGCCGCCTCCTGATACGATCTCTTATAGTCGGGGCGGTCCGCATAATCTTCGTACAGCACTCGAATCATCGGGGCCACCGCCTTCAACCCACGCTCTGAGGTTTGGAAGATCTTCCCCGTAGCTTCGGCGGACCGCAAAAAGTGACTCGTCGAAGGATACCAACCAGCATGAGCATCCGTCTTCTTGTCATTAAACGTAACCGGCAAATTGGCATAACCAAGCGTCACACCAAACTGATTAGGCAACTCCGAGAACAAACCGTTTCGGATTAACTCATCATTGGCATCATGACTGTAAGGATCGATGGAAATTCCCACCGTGCCAGAATCGGTCATCAGCACAGATAAAGGATGCGAAGCACGATCCGCACGAAACTCCCAATACTCGGAGGAAAAAGTTTCTTCGGGAAAGGAAGAGGTGAGATTGGGGTACTGCCCTGGTTTCGCACCCGCTAAGTTATTATCGCCGTGG
>CAWUJC010000201.1:0-5484 GCA_963922355.1 uncultured bacterium
GGTATCCTGCAGACGCACGCCGTAGGAGCGTTCGATGCTCTCGGCCAAGACAGCGAAGGGGTTGGCGCGACCACCAATCCAGCCGAGGAGGAGGCTGTCGCCGGTGGGGCCTTGGGCACGGTCTTGCGCCGGTTGGTAGAAGCGCGCCACCGTCTGGACGACGGCTTCGAACAACAGGGCGTAGAGGAGGAGAGCTAGGGCCCAGCCGAGCCAGAAGGTGGCGTCCCAACCCGTGTAGAGCAGGAGAAAAATGGCCGCAGCGGCGAGGAGGTAAGCCACAACCACGACCCATCCGAGCCGGAGGACAGCCAGCATGCGGCTGGCTGCGGAGCGGGCGGAGGCGCGAGCAAACTGCAGAAGGACAAAGGTGAGAAAGCCACCGCCGGCGAGCAGGATGGCGGCAAGGCGAAGAGACGTGGCGTTGATGGTGTCCGGAACGGTGAGGACACGGAGTGCTTCCCCCGCCGCAACAGCGAGCAGGACGACGAGGAGAAAGAGAAGAATGAATTGCAGCCGGTCGCCATAGAGCGGAAGGCGTGGGCTGACTTCGGTGACGGGGGCATCACTGGCAAGCTGGCGGGCGTCATCCAACGGAGCATCGACGCGGTCCTGCTTCTCGAACCAGAAGTAGAGGAGGTGAATGAGGCCGATGCCTGCCGCCCAGGTGGCGAGGAACATGAGGAGGCTGCCGAGAGCCAGCCCCGGAGTAGGGACTTGGGCAACGGCGGCTCCGGCGGCACCAACTGCCAGGAGCAGGCCAACCGTTAGCGTGGCCGTGGCCTGCAGCGGCCCGGGCTCGCGGGGGGAATCAGGCGGCATCGATTTCAAGGTGTTTCGTCAGCATGGTATCGCCGTCAAAGGCGAAACAAGCGAGAAAGGGGTGCCGTTCGAGCAGGGCGGGGAACCAGTAACGGTCGTCCTGCCACATGGCATCGAAGGGAATGGCATCGGCTTCGGCCCAGAAGGGCTTGGCTTCGTCGGTTTCGGTCGGCGTACCCGTGAAGCCATTGGCCCGGAAAACGCGGCAGCGCATGGCATAGCCATCGGCGAATTGGAAGCGGAGTTCACCAGCCTCGCTTAAGTCCGTCGGCGTAACGCAGACCTCTTCGACGGTTTCGCGGATGGCGGCAGCGAGGGTCGTTTCGCCCGGGTCGACTTTGCCGCCCGGACCGTTAATTTTGCCTTTGCCGAAGCCGCTTTTCTTTTCGATGAGCAGGACGCGCCCGTCTTGGATGATGAAGCAAAGCACGCATTCTTGCTGCGGCTGCCAGACGGACCAATCATGGTTCGGCCAGTTGGCGGGTAGCGGCGCGGTCGGCAAGGAGGTTGAGGACATAACTTTAAACATCTGTCTTAGAGTGAATGAGGGGAGGATTCAAGGCGGATTGGCATGCGAGCGGCTTGGTAAATTGATGTCTCTGCCGAGGGAAACCTGTTGAGTAGAGACGGAAGCTGTCTATATTGCCAACAACGAGCCGTATCTATGGGACTATTTGAGAATTATCATCCGGAAGATTTCTTCGATGAAATGTTTGCCGAAGACGGCAAAGTCCGCCCGCATTACAAAGAGATTTACCAACGCTTGCGGCAGATGGAGGTGAAAGAATTTGATCGCCGCCGCGAGGCGATCGACACGGCCTTCATGCGGCAAGGCATTACCTTTACGGTGTATTCGGACGAACAAGGCACCGAGCGCATCTTCCCGTTTGATTTGATTCCGCGCATCATTCCGGCGGACGAATGGGCCCACATCGAGGCCGGGCTAACCCAGCGGATCATCGCTATCAACATGTATCTCTATGACCTCTACCACGGTCAAAAGATCGTGAACGACGGGGTTGTGCCAGCGGAGTACGCGCTTAAGTCAGCGCATTTTCGCCAAGAGTTCATGCACATTGATGTGCCGAAGGATATTTACGTGCACATCTGCGGTACGGATTTGGTGCGCGATAAGGACGGCACGATCTACGTGCTGGAAGATAACGCGCGTTGCCCTTCGGGCGTGTCGTATCTGCTGGAAAACCGCGCGGCGATGAAGCGCGCCTTCCCCAACGTGTTTGAGCGCATTGGTGTGCGGCCGGTGGATCATTACTGCGAGGAGCTGCTTTCGGTGCTGCAATACATTGCACCGGCCAGTCAACCCAACCCCAACGTGGTGGTGTTGACGCCGGGTATTTACAACAGCGCGTACTTTGAGCATTCCTTCATCGCGCGGCAGATGGGCGTCCCGATTGTGGAAGGTCGCGATCTGGTGGTGCAGGATAAATTTGTCTACATGCGCACGACGCGAGGTCTGCAGCGGGTAGATTCTATCTACCGGCGGATTGACGACGACTTCCTCGACCCTGAGGTCTTTCGGAAGGATTCCGTTCTTGGCGTGCCGGGCATCGTGGAAGCCTACCGCGCCGGTAACGTCTCGCTGGCCAATTCCATCGGCACAGGGGCCTGCGACGACAAGGCGATCTACGCCTACGTCCCGGCGATGATTAAGTATTACTTGGGCGAAGAACCCATTCTGCCCAATGTGCCGACTTACATGGCGCGAGACAAAGAGCAGCGCAGCTACATCCTGGATAACTTGAAGGACCTGGTCGTGAAGCCGGTCAACGAATCAGGCGGCTATGGCATGTTGGTTGGGCCGAAGTCCACCAAGAAAGAGATCGCCGAGTTTAAGCGCCGTATCCAGCGCAATCCGCGCAACTACATTGCCCAGCCGACACTCTCATTGTCTCGCAGCCCGAGTTATTGCGAGGATTGCTTTGAAGGCCGTCACATCGATTTGCGCCCCTACATTCTCAACGGCAAGGAAATCACCATCGTGCCTGGCGGGCTAACCCGTGTGGCGCTACGCAAGGGCTCGCTGGTGGTGAACTCCAGCCAAGGCGGGGGCAGTAAAGACACCTGGGTGCTGTACGATAAATAAGTAACGACGAGACGATCGAAGATGAAGGCCACGTTTACTCGCTCCCAGCCCGTCCAGCCCATGCTTTCCCGCGTGGCGGACAGTCTCTACTGGATGAGCCGCTACATGGAGCGGGCCGAAAATATTTCGCGTATTTTGGACGTGAACCTCCAGTACATGCTGGACTTGCCGCGTCGTGAGCAGACCAACCCGAAAATGCTCTGGGGGCCGGTCTTGCGGAGTACGGGGGACGAAGGCGATTTCAACAAGGAATACCCGAAGACCGACAGTTCAACGGTTCTCGATTTCCTGGTGCTGAGCCGCGACAACCCCAACTCGATCGTGAATTGCGTCAATCGGGCGCGGGAAAATGCCCGCCACGTGCGCGAGCAAATTTCCGACGAAATGTGGGAGGAGATCAACCGCTTTTACTTGAGCTTGAAGGGGCTGTCCCAGTCTCAGATCAAACGGATGGGGGCGCACGAATTTTCCAACCGCGTACGGGAAGCCAGTCACTTGTTTCAAGGCATCACCGATGCGACGATGCCGCACGGGGAAGGTTGGGAGTTTATCCAAGCGGGCAAGTACATTGAGCGAGCCGACAAGACGACGCGCATTGTCGACGCCAACCTAGACGTCTTTGCCCCCGGTCAGTCGAAGCGGAGCAACCGGGCCGGTGATGCGTTGAAGCTCGCTGCCATCTTAAAATCCTGCAGTGCTCATACGGCCTATCGCCGCATCTATGTGGCCGATATTGAGCCGGAGAAAGTGGTGGAGTTCCTGGTGCTTGGCGCCACGTTTCCGCGCAGCATTCGCTTCTGTGCTGAAGCCCTGCATTGTGCTCTGCGGCGGATTTCCGGTTCTTCGGGCGAGCGCTTTTCCAACGATTCGGAGAAGTTAGCCGGGCAGCTGGATGCAGAACTGCACTTTAGCTCAATCGAAGATGTGCTCAGCCCTGGGCTGCATGCCAGCATGGATGCCATTCAGACCAAGCTGAACCAGATCGACGAAAGCATCTATGCCACCTACATTTTCTACGATCCGGAGGAAGCTTCCGTCACGCCCGCAGAAGAAGAAACGGGTATTCTCCAGCGCTTCAAAGCCATGCAGGGCTTGAAGGCTTCGGAAAAGATTGGAGCGGTCGCCCGCAAGAAACCCGCCAAGAAGGTGGCTCGCAAAAAAGCGGCCACAAAATCCGGGGCCAAAAAGTCAGTCACGCGGAAGCGGACTACCAAGTCCAACAAGTAGGCGAATACCTAGGGTGCGTCTTCGTTCAACCGAGCTGCTTCTTTGGCGGAAAGGTGATCATAGCTCACCGCATGGCGTTCATGAAACTGCAGGGGTGCTTGATCGTAGTCTTGGGCGGCTTGAGCAAGCACGACGAGCTTCGGAATCTTGACATCGCGCCCCGCTTCGATCATTTGAATGATCGATTCCATGGCTTCATTGACGAGTGCGTTTTCAGATTTTCCGAGTGCGGCACAGATGGCTTTCATGCGAGACCGAGTCTCGGGAGAAAATTTAACGGATAAGGGCTTCGACTTGCTCATGTTCCACAGAATAGCACTGTTGTGTTATGTGTAAATACAATTTGACAACAGCTACCAAGTAGTTTTAAGTAGTGTTGTGTTTCGAAGTGTTCAATGAAGGACAAAGAGAAGCACAACCAGCCCTTTTCGTTACCATAGACAGAAACCGAAAGCAAATTTATGCCACGAGACCCGAAGACCGAAATGCTCCGCGTCCGCCTGACCATGGGCGAGCGTGACGCCATGGAAAAACTGATTGCTGCCCGCGGGAAGGGTGAAACCATCTCCCGCTTCATCCGCGATGTTGTCATCGGCGGCTACATCTCTCGCGATGGGCGTGAGCCGTACATGATTAAAGGCGACATTCATCGCAAGCTCGAACAACTGGGTGAATTGCTCAATCGTGATCCGGGTCGGGTGGCGGAAGAATGTATCGAAGGCATATGCCACTTGGTGGAAGATCAGGGGGAAGACCCGTTGATTGTGCAAGAGGTGATCTTGCGCCAAAAGTACGCCAAAGGCGAAAACGCCAAGAAGGCCAAAGGGAAGAAAAAGGCCTAGGAGTTGTCCTAAGCGGGCCTTCAAGCCTGCCACGGGGCAACTCGGCTTGGGTTTCTCGAACGAATCGGCGGCTTGCCCGGTGGGGTGTTTTTCCCTATGCCTGGGGCATGAGTGTCTCCCCTCTCAAGACCGCCT
This sequence comes from uncultured bacterium, assembly GCA_963922355.1. Lineage (GTDB taxonomy): Bacteria > Verrucomicrobiota > Verrucomicrobiia > Methylacidiphilales > UBA1321 > CAWUJC01. The sequence goes on from CAWUJC010000201.1 coordinate 5,128, forward strand.
TTGTTCTGGGCGCCGGGCTGGGTACCCGCCTGCGCCCGCTGACTCTCGACTGGCCCAAGCCCCTCCTGCGGGTTGGCGGTAAACCCGTCATCACCTATGCCTTTGAGCAACTCGTGGCGGCTGGGGTCGAGCGCCTCATCGTCAATACCCACCACCAAGCTGAGCGGTACGAGGAAGTCTTTCCCAATCTAGTTTGGAAAGGCGTGCCGATTGTTCTGCGGCACGAGCCCGATTTGCTCGAAACCGGTGGCGGCATCAAAAACATTGAGGACCTTCTCACGCCGGGTGAGCCGCTGCTCATTTACAATGGCGACATTGTTTCCACCCTTCCGCTGAGCAAGTTAATCGAGCATCACC
>CAWUJC010000202.1:0-5469 GCA_963922355.1 uncultured bacterium
TTGGGATAGCTCCAGCCTTATGACGGGGACGGGTGACTGGAAAGCGAGACGCTATTTTTTTTTTTATGTTAAGGATTAGTTGTAGATCTACACGATCAACTTCAAAGGTGGCAACGTGGATAACTTGAAGGAAATGTCCAATGACCCATCCTCTCCAGCCTACGATAAGACCGAGCCGGAGGGTGAACACATCACGACGACTACCGGGAATGATCTCTCCGAAGCGTTTGAAGAAATCTCGAAGAAAATCCGCGCGACCTTGATCAACTAGTTTTTGCTCTGCGGATGCCCTTCGATCTGAAAATGGATGAAGGGTAGATAGGAAACGACCTGTTCGAAATTTGGATTAGCTTCAACCTTAATTTTCCGTTGCACCTGCTCGCCAGCGCCGAGCGGTGCCACTGTATCGCCGACGGAGATGTTCCAACCCGCTTCACCCTCATCGACGGGTGCTTCGGTGCCAAGTAAGTTTTTCGTCGCATAACGAAACGGGAAGATAACAACGCGGGTGGGCTCATTTAGAGGGGCCGAGCTCTCGTTCACAAGGGTGTAGGTGATGTCAAAGCTGCCATCGTCGTACGTTCGGGTGCGCGGACTCTTCACCACCAGCTTGGGGACGTCACTGACAACCTTGGCTTTACGTTCAGGCTCCAGGGTGGTCACCGGCTCAGCATCGATTTCCTCCTGTAGCCAAAAGCTGACCATCGCTCCGAGGAAAATAACAATGACAGCGAAAATGGCGACGTGGATCGGTTTCATGCGATTAGTTTAGGCGTCGTGACAAGTTGCTGCAATGCATGAATCACGTCTCTGTTGCCAGGGTGGAGAAAAAGGTATTGCTCTTGGTCGCGCATTCCTTACCCTGTCCAATCCCCTGACAACCCATTACCCTCCCCATGCAGCAAGTTCTTACTACGTACGGACTGGAAATCTCCCTCGGCTTCGGCCTGCTTTCCGTCTTTGTCGCCATCGTTCTGGCCCTTAAAATTCGCAACGCTGATCCCGGCAACGACCTGATGAAAGAGGTCGCTGGCGCCATCCAAGACGGGGCGAAGGCCTACCTCAATCGCCAGCTTCTCACCATCTCCTTTATCGCGATTCTGCTCTTCGTCGTGTTGACGGCGGCCCGCAACATCGAGACGGGAGCAGGCTTTCTCATCGGAGCTTTTTTCTCGCTCATTGCTGGTTATCTCGGCATGCGCATCGCGGTGCTGGCTAATGTTCGCACCGCCAACGCGGCACAAGAGGGGCGCCAGGCGGCGCTGAAAGTGGCCTTTAATGGTGGAGCCGTCACCGGCCTTCTGGTGGTTGGCTTGGCGCTTCTTTCGGTGGGTATCTTCTTCCTCATCACCAAGCAGTTTATGGAGCTTAACGCTGCGGTGGCCGCCTTGGTTGGCTTGGCTTTGGGCAGCAGCCTCATCAGTGTCTTTGCTCGTTTGGGCGGTGGCATTTACACCAAAGCGGCTGACGTGGGTGCCGACTTGGTGGGCAAGATTGAGCAGAATCTCGACGAGGACGACCCCCGCAACCCGGCGACGATTGCCGATAACGTGGGGGATAACGTCGGCGACTGCGCCGGCATGGCGGCCGACGTCTTTGAGACTTACGCCGTGAGCCTAATCGGCGCGGTGCTGATTGGTGTGGTCACCAGTGCGGCGGGCAGCATCGAGACAGGCAGCCTGGCGGCGCTTATTGCCTATCCTTTCTTAATCGGCGGTGTGGCGGTGATTGGTTCGCTTATCGGTATCGCCTTCATCAACTATTCCAAGATGTCGCCCAGCACGAGCTTGATGGGCGGCGTGGTTCTCGCGGCGCTGGTCACCGCACTTCTCCTTTGGCCCATCACTCAGATGCTCTTCGGGGAAGGGTGGGTCGACTTGTACATGTCCTGCATTGTCGGCTTGGTCATGACGGCGCTGGTCGTGGCGATCACCAACTACTATACCTCGACCGATTACGCGCCGGTGCGGAAGATCGCCAAGGCCTCCGAAACCGGCCACGCGACCAACATCATCGCGGGCTTGGCCGTGGGGCACCACGCCACGGCTTTTCCGGTCGGCTTAATCGGGATCGCCATTCTCTTCTCCTACGGCTTTGCCGATCTCTACGGCGTGGCCGTCGCGGTCATGGCCATGCTCAGCCTTTCCGGCATTATCATCTCGCTCGACGCCTTTGGCCCCATTACGGATAACGCGGGTGGGATTGCCGTCATGTCCAAGCTTAAGCCCGAGGTGCGTAAGATCACCGACGAGCTCGACGCCGTGGGCAACACCATGAAGGCCGTGACCAAGGGGTACGCAATTGCCTCGGCCGGGTTGGCGGCGCTCGTCCTCTTTGGCTCCTACGTGGAAGAGCTCAAGATGCACAGTGCGGTGAACACGTTGCAACAGAGCCTGGAATTCTCGCTTCAGGAACCGAAAGTCATCATTGGCCTCTTCATTGGCGGTCTGCTGCCGTTCCTTTTCACCGCTTATAGCATGGACGCCGTGGGGAAGGCCGCCGGTGCCGTGGTGCGCGAAGTCCGCCGCCAGCTCAAGGCCAAGCCGGGCATCATCAGCGGCGACGAAACGCCGGAGTACGCCAACTGCGTTGACATCGTGACCAAGGCCGCCTTGCGCGAAATGATCTGGCCGGCCCTCTTGCCGGTCCTGGCCGTGATTGCCGTGGCCGCTATCCCGGGTTTAGGTCCGGTGGTGTTGGGTGGCGTTCTGGTGGGCACCATCGTCACCGGTCTCTTCATTGCCATCGCCATGACTTCCAGCGGCGGGGCCTGGGATAACGCCAAGAAGTACATCGAAGATGGCCACCACGGCGGCAAGGGGAGCGAAGCCCACGCCGCTGCCGTCACCGGAGATACTGTGGGCGATCCCTACAAGGATACGGCTGGCCCGGCGGTGAACCCGATGATCAAAGTGGTCAACGTGGTTGCCATCCTCATTATCCCGATCTTCTTCTCCCACGGTGAAGGCGCGGATCCGCATCTCAACTCGCCCGAGGCACCGAAGCCCGTCGCCGAGCAGGTGCAGGTGCACGTCCAGATTGAAACTGAGGAGTAGATAAGCTAGGCCGCGATCTTTGATGATTACGGCAATAGGATAACATGGACATAGCATCTGTTATCGTTGGCATTGGGACTATTGTTTTGATTGCAGCATTGAGTGCGATCATGAACAGCTACTTTGGATTTACTATCGTTCTCAGCTCTGTGATTGGAGTCATACTTGGACCAATAGTAGTTTTTCTTAGTATCTGGTTGCTGGCTAATTCATCAAATAAGAAGGGGAATGAGTAAAACGGAATCGATTACGGTCGTCATTGATCATCCGCATGGAGAAATAGAAATTCCTCTTTCCGAATGGATAGCTCAAGGTCCTGGAGCACGTCCACTGTTGTGCCCACGTGTAGCCAAGGATACCGTAACTGGACAACAGATCCCTTTGTCTAGAATACCTCTACCATATCGAAATAACTGGTTTTCACGGCTCTTAATAAGATTTGGGTTCATCGAAGATCCATGGAAATAGACTCAATAAGCAAAGCATGATGATAAGACTAAAAAACTAATCATTAGAAAAGTTAATCCAAGATCGTGCTTGTCGCTCCCGGGTTGCTGGTCATGATGAGGTTCCGTAAGTTCCTCCTTAACCAAAAATTTTATGAGCAAAGCTCCCGTTAATGTAGCCGTCACCGGCGCCGCCGGCCAAATTGGATACGCCACCCTGTTCCGCATCGCCGCGGGCGAAATGCTGGGCAAAGACCAGCCCGTCATCCTCCAGCTCCTGGAAATCCCGAACGAGAAAGCCATGAAGGCGCTCGAAGGTGTTGCCATGGAATTGGACGATTGCGCCTTCCCGCTGCTGGACAGCATGGTGCTGACCGACGATCCAAACGTCGCCTTCAAGGACGTGAGTTGGGCCTTGCTCGTTGGCTCGAAGCCGCGTGGGCCGGGCATGGAGCGCGCCGACCTCCTCAAGGACAACGGCAAGATCTTTGTCGGCCAGGGCAAGAGCATCGACGAAAACGCCGCCGACGATTGTCGCGTGGCCGTCGTGGGTAATCCGGCCAACACCAACTGCATGATCGCCGCCAGCCAGGCCAAACGCCTGCCGAAGGAACGCTTCACTGCCATGGTGCGTCTGGACCAAAATCGCGCCCAGACCCAGCTCGCTCAGAAGGCAGGGGTCCCGGTCAGCGAGGTGGCCGACATCTACATCTACGGCAACCACAGCCCGACCATGTTCGCCGACTACACCCACGCGACCATCGGCGGCAAGCCGGTGACTGAGGTCATCACCGACCACACGTGGTTGGAAGAGACTTTCCTCCCGACCGTGGGCAAACGCGGTGCCGCTATCATCGCGGCTCGGGGATTGAGCAGCGCCGCCTCGGCGGGCAACGCGTTGATTGACCACGTGCGTGACCTCAGTACCCCGGGCGCCGTTCATTCCATCGCTTGCGCTAGTAGTGGTGAGTACGGCTTCACTCCGGGCGTTTGGGCTGGGGTGCCGGTCAAGACGACCGAGCCGGGCAGCTACGAAATCATCACCAGCAACGAGATGAATGAGTTTGCCCAGAGCAAGATCAAGATCACGAATGACGAATTGACGGGCGAGCGCGAAACCGTCAGCGAGATGCTCGGTTAAGCGACGCATTTGCCACGGCAGAAGAGCCCGCTCCTCTTGGAGCGGGCTTTTTTGTGTCCGTTTTGGTGCTTTAGGATTGAACTTTTTCGCGACAAGGGTTGTCTGAAAAGAAAGACAGTTCTTGAAGACCTGACCTTGACGCGTTAAGAATTTACATATATTTGAGTAATATGTTGAGCCTCCCGCCAGTCCGGCTCTGCCTGCTCTGCCTCCTTTTCCTCTTGGGGGTGAGCACCGGTGCGGTGGCGCAAGAGCTTAGGGAAGAAAGTAAGGCGGCCAAAGATCTGGCGGATCGGCTCGAGGAAGAGTCTAAGCCTTCGTACTCTATTTTGGATGAGAACCCGCTCTTTGACCTGAACTCCCTCCAACGGACCGAGGTCAAAAGCCAGGTCATTGAACGTCCGAAGAAGCGCGACATTTTCCAGTCGCGTAACCAGCTGGATGCCGGGGCCGATTATTCGATGCGGGTCGAGCATCGCCCCTTTGACGGGTTGACGTTGCACTCAGACTCCCGCCTCGGCGTGGAGAGTCGCTACCAGGGGGATGATCTCCTTTGGGGGGATGCCGACGAAACCTACCAGCGCGTGCAGGAAGTGGGCGCCAAAGTCCAACCGATTGACCAAGTGAGCCTGGGAGCGCGGTACGAGATTCGCTCCCAACTGCCGCAAGGGGACGAAACGGTCCTGGAGCGCGACCGCCGCGTCTTGGAGGGAACCCTCACCCCTTGGTCCAAGAGTTCCCTGACCTTGGGCATGGAGAATTTGACGGCAAGCGATTGGAACACGGACGAGATGACCCAGGACCAGCGCGTCTACCGGAGCGAGTG
>CAWUJC010000203.1:0-5464 GCA_963922355.1 uncultured bacterium
TCCGAACCGAGATTGGCCGGAGAGACCCGGCCGTTCCATTGTAGCACCTGTCGTTGACATGATGGCATCGTCCTCCCAAAACGCCTTAAGTTAGGGGCGCCAGCGTTCGGTTACAAGGCGTTAATCCCCGCCGCCCAGACCAGACCAGAGCGGGCCGGAGCGGTGAGTGTATTGATAATTTCGAGAAACTTAACCACGCCCACGGAACCGGCATTGCCCACAAAGAGAATGTCGCGGTCCTGGATCTCAAATTGAGAGGCCAGGAAGTAGCCTTTCGGCTCGCGGAGGTTCAACTGATAAATGACGGGGACACCCTCGTCGGTCTTAGTCCCCTGCACTTGGCCTAGCTTCTTCGCTAAGTTCTCCGGCTCAAAGCGATAGACAAACACCGCCTCCGGGTTGGCTTGCAAGTCACGCAGCCCCCCGGCTTGAGCTAAAGCCTGAGCGATGGTGATTTCTCGTTCTTCGAAGTAGTTGACCTGCTGTTGGCTGGCCGCGCCAAACGTGATGTAGTTCCACTTCCGGCCTTTCAGGATAATGGTATCACCAGCTTCCAGCTGGATGTTCTTGCTCGGATCGGTCAAGACATCCTCCAGAATCGCGGCGCGGGTCTCGTTCCCCCGGGTGACCAGCACCATCGTCTCATAGTCCTTGGCGGTGCTGCCCCCCGCCTGGGTGATGGCATCAAGCAGGCGCAACCCGGCAAAGGGAACCTGGACACGCTGCGGCGCGTTCACATCCCCCGTTACCGTGAGCAAATCACTGCCTTTGCGTTCTGCCAGAGAAACGACAACCCAGGGCTCGACCACTTTGCCGCGCAACGGCTCCGTGATGGCCTGCTCCACCTCGTGCAGGGTGCGACCCTCGGCCTGGATGCGGCCGACGTGCGGGATGGTAATCTGGCCCGAATTATCGATCACCGTCGGGCGGAAGCTCGTCACGTTCCCACCCGTCATTTCAGCATCGGTGTTCTTCCCAAAAAGGCCACCGCCCATGGTAAAGATCGTCACGACCACGACATCGCCCGGCACCAGCTTCTGCGTTGCGGTGGAACCGGTGCTGCGCGGCACCTCGCGGTCTTTGCGGATGCGGAATTGATCCGATCCCGGGCCCGCCGGCTGATTCCCCGGGCCCGACTTCTTCAACACGTTCACGATGTTCTGCGTGACGGGGACCATCATGTATTCCCCCTTCCCGTTCACCGGATCACCCTCTTCGATAATGCTCGAGGTCGACGGTCCCGAACTAGGCAGAGAGCCACAGCCACTGAGCGCCAAAATCGCCACCCAAGCGGTCAGCAACACCCAGGCGCGGGACGCCTCTTGGAGGGAAGAAATGTGTTTTTTCATATTTTTACGTTAAAAGTCTCTAGCTACAGCAAATCAGTGTCTTCTTATTACACATATAGGCAATAAAGGGAAGCGCAGAAAAAGACAAGCCTTAGCTTTCATGGCATCACCAGCGGGCAACACCCCCCATAGGAGGGGATAATCCCCGGATTTAGCCCTGCCATTTCTCGCGCACCTTCTCGATGGCTCCAAGGGAAAGGCGATAATATTGCCGGATCTTGGTAGGTAGACGCCACAGGAGGTTCCGAGGTTTCAAACTTTGGGTGTCACGACGGATGGCCAACAGCTCATCAATGGCCTCCTCCGGGCCGATCAACTCCTCGGTGGTGGGGCTCAGATACAGGGGATAGAGGATGAGCGCCCCGGCCACCAACTCCGCCAGCTTCAACTGCCGTCCCCGAGCCTCCTCCGCGCGCGGATGGAGGTCGTAGTCCGTCGTCAGCCCCCAACCGGCATAGAACGGGCAGCCATAGGTGGCCACTTTCTTGCCCCGGAGCAGCGCCTCAAAGCCAATCAGCGACGTCATGATGTGGACTTCATCCACCTTCTGGAGCAAATCCGCCGCGCTGTGCTGGCTCAAGACCACATCGCACCACTGTCGCGCTTCTTCCTGCGGAATCCGCCCGGCACGCAACCCAGCTTGCACGTCTGGATGCGGTTTAAAGATCACGTAGGCTTCGGGGTGCCGCTTCCGCACTTCCTGGAGCAGGGCTCGGTTGGTCTTGATGTTCACCGTCCCGCGCTGGATCGAGGCATCGGCCTCGACCTGCCCGGCCACCAGGATGATGGGTTTATCCACCTTCGGCGGCGTCCAACTATCCGCCTTCAGATTGTACTTGGTCAGCCCTTGCTCGACGATGCGTCGGCTCAACGCTTCGGCTTGGGCGACGAGCTCATCGTCAAACTCCGTCGTCGCGAGGATAGTCTCCAAATCACTCGGCGCGGTGGCATCAAAGTACATCCCGGTTTGATCCAACACCCAGGAAACCGGGGCATAACCCGCCGCGCCCAGACCAACCGAGCGCAGAAAACCATCTTCAATACGGGTGATGCTGCGGACTTGCTCCTCGTTCGGGATGGGCTTAATCGACCAAGCTGCTACGTCTACGTGAGGCGGCGGCGCTTCGTCGCGACGCAAAAAATGGACCTCGCATCCCGGGAGAAACTTCTGCACGAAGGGGCGCTTCCACAAATGCGTGTAGAGAAGGTGCACCTCGTCCGGATAGCGATGGCGCGCCCGCATCTGTTGCCCAACGTAGGGGATCAGCTCTTCGATCGTGCAAGCCTTCCCGGTGACCGGGTGAAAGCTGCGGCAGTAGCGTGCCAAGGCACAGTGAACCAACCAATCCAACGAGGTGTCTCGCCGCCGATACGGGCGCGGTAAATGGTCTTCCGTCAGCCCCCAGCCGGCATAAAAAGGCATGCCAAAGGTCCGCACCGGCTTGCCCCAGATGAGCGCCTCGAAGCCCATCTGCGAGGTGACGGTGTAAACGCGCTCGGCCCCCGCGATCAAGGCCGTCGCGTGCACGTTCTCGCCGAGCACCTGGACGCGGTCGTTCGCCCGTAAAGCCGCGAGGTCGAAGTGGCCTTCTTTGTACCCGTCGGCCACCGCCGGATGGACTTTGAGCAAGACCTTGGCGTCTGGATTTTCCTCCAGCGCTGCCGCCAGCATCTGGGTAAAGCTTTCGTCGTCGGCACGCCCGTAACCAATGGAGCTATCGCCCCGCGTTTGATCAATGGCCAAAACGTAGCGCTCCGGCAACTCACCCGCATAGGGACGCGCCTGGTTGTATTTGGAGATGCGATGCTTCTGCCACAGTTGACGCACCCGAGCCCCTTGCTCCAAGCCTTCGGCGGTCGGCTCTTCGGCCAGCATCAGTTCTAAATCACTCGGCTCCGTGGCGTCGTAGTAAATGCCGGTCTGGTCGAGGCAAAACGTCCAGGTGGTGCTATCCCCACTCTGGCCCAAGGCAAAGGAACGGAGGAAACCGTCCTCGATGTAAAGCAAAGGAAGGTCATGCTCTTGGGCAAAAGCCGTCGCCTGATTCGCCGTCCGCTTCCGCCCCCAAGCCAAGACGGGGGCCTTCAAGCCTTTCGCCGCGGCCCGTGGTCCCCAAACCGGCTGGCAGCCCAACTGCCGCACAATGGCATGGAGCGGACTCTCCTTGTCCCCCGCCACAATCAAATGGGACGGCAACTCGATCGGAGCGACAGGAGTCGAAGCAGGGTCAGTCATGAAGCAGGCAGGAGTGTGGGCGATCCACGTCCGCTTGCCAAGTGGCTATCCCGCCGCCGCTTTCTTCGCTTCCAGGTAGTCGTGCCCGTGAGCGAAGTACGGGTTAATCGGGCGTGCCAGCAGCTCAGCCGGGCAATCCTCCTCGACCCAAGCGGGAAACTGCACCTGCGTGAGGTAGCGATACGGCACACCGCCAAAGGGCGACTCCCCTAGATTGCCCCGATCCACATACACGGCCACGCCCACCACTTCGGCTCCGACCGCTCGCACCGCCTCCATCGTCTGCTCAACCGAATGGCCACTATTCGCCACGTCGTCCACGATGATGACGCGCTTGCCGTGAATCAGGCGATCAAAGTTTCGGCGAATCTCAAAGGAACCGCGCAACTGCCCCGGTTGTGCTGGCCCATGCTCAGCGTAGACCATGGGCAACTTCGCGTGGAAGGCCGTCCATTGGGCGACGATCATCCCGCCGGTGGCCGGCCCGCAAATGTAGTTCGCCTCCCAATCGCGGGTGACAGCCACCAGCATCTGACAGAGTTCGCTAACGTAGGAGGGCTGAGTGTTGATCGCGTCCTTGTTCACCCAGCCGCTACCGTGCATGCCGTTGATGTAGACGAAGTGATCGTTCTCCAAGAGCGCGCCCGTTTCGCGCAGGATTTCATCAGTGCGGGTACGGGAGTCGGCCATGAGAAAGAGTATGAGAAAATGTTAGCGCAGGTGCGGCGGCAAAGGGCGATCACCTGGACCACCCGGTCCTCCTGGGCCGTCAGGTCGCGGTCCGGGCGGACCGGGAGAGCTGCTGCGGCCTCGGCTGGTATCTTCGTTGGTCCGCTTCAAGCTGGCCTCAAGGCGGAGCGTACTACCAGCTTTGACGACTCCACTTTTCATCACGGTGCCATAGCCAGGCTGACCGAAGCGTACTTCAAACTCACCAACCGGCACTTTCGAGAGCGAGTAGGGGGCAAACTTGGTCGGCCGCTCATTGATGAAGACCATCGTCTTGCTAGGCGTCGCGCGGAAGGAAACCGCACCATAGAGAAGCTTCGGGCGCACTTCTGTAGACTCGCCGGCTTTTACTTCCACGGTCATTTCCACGATCAGAGGCATGTTAGGAAGATCACTGGGGTGCTTCACGAGCAACCGATATGTGCCAGCTCGAAGATCATCCAGGACGACGGGGGCCTTGCCCGATTTTATAATCGCCTCGTGTTCAGCCTCAAAAAGCTCGTAAGTAGTGTCAGCTAAGTTAGGGCGAATCTTCAACTTCCCTCTGAGTAACTCGAGCTTCACCACGGGCACCGTGGTTGTCGCCCCCGGCCGGATGTCCACCGTCACTTGCTCGGTCTCATAGCCTTTCAGTTCCAAATTCACAATCCGCTTGCCCACCGCCAACTGCGGAACCGTCGCCGGCGTCACGGCGGGGACTTTCTCCTCTTCGCCCTCGATAAGGATTTGCGCACCCGGCGGCTCGGAGGTGATCTTCAGAGCACCCGTTTTCGCCACCAACTTAATGCGAGGCGGCGTCGTCACATCCCCATGCCGGACTTCAACCGGAACCGTTTGCGACGCGTATCCTTCTTTCGAAATCACCAGCTTATACACCCCCACCGGCATATCTTTAAACGTGGCGGGGCTCTGCCGCCGTTCACCTGACGGTAACGTAATGGTGGCATCCGTCGGCTGCGTGGTGATGACCATGGTGCCTTCTTTCTGCAACAAGCGAATGGGACTCGGGCGCGCCACCTCACCGTCTTCCACCACGACTTTCTGGAACTGGGTTTCGAACCCCTCATTCTCAATCTGCAAGTTATGGGAACCGACCAACACTTGGCGGAAGGTGGCGGGAGAAGTCTTCGGCTCCTTGCCATCCAGCGTG
>CAWUJC010000204.1:0-5449 GCA_963922355.1 uncultured bacterium
TCTGGAAGGACTTGCCGGTCTCATGCTTCACCATGTCGCGAAAACTCTCGCTCTTGAGATAACCCAGGAGCCAGTAATAGCCCGCCACCATTGCGACCACAAAAAGCAGCAACCCTGCTCCGAGGCCGATCAATCCAAATTTGAACAGCTTTCCCATAGGCACCTACGTTGGCACAGCCCCCATTGAATTCCAAGTGAGGCGTGCATGACAGTTTTGATAGGTTGCGAGAGTTTTCGAACAGCCTTTAGCCACCCCGGCATTGCATCTCTCCAGATAGAACCCCATACTCTCGGAATGTTGCGCGCCCTCTGCCTCTTCCTCGTACTCACGGTCACCACCGCCGTCGCGGCCCCGAAGGCCCATGAACTCATCACCATGGACGGGATCGGCCCGGCTAAAATTGGGATGAGCGTCAAGGAACTGAAACAGAAACTCGGCAAGGGCTACACCCTGAAGAAAGACGAGAACTTCATGGTCGACATCGAAGCCATTCACGTGATGAAGGGCGATGAAGTACTTTATACCCTGCTCTTCGTGGTCGGTGAGCCGCAAGACGCGATCACCTGGATGGTGACGTCCAACCCCAAGTTCAAGCTGGCCGAAGGCGTCGGCCCAGGCAGCCCGCTTATGGCGGCAGAAAATGCTTACGGTAAGCCTTACCTTTCCTTCTCCAACTATGACGAGCAGCGCGAATGGGTTCGCTTCCAAAACGCCAACACCAAGTTTCCCTTCAACCTCGCCTTGCGTTGCAAACTCCCAGGTGATGATTACGCCGGGCAGGTCGGCCAATACCCGAACTACGAAAAGAATTTGGAAGCGGGCAAAGAGTTCTTCGAAACGATTAATTATGACCCCAACGCGGTCGTCGATAGCGTCTGGGTGAGTATGATGGAAGAAGGCTGCTAAAGCTCTTCCCCTTCCCGCTGTTGTCTGATTCTTTCTAAGCCGTCTTGTTATGTTGGAGATTCGAGACGCTACGTTGACGGTAGGTCGCCAGCAGCAGACCATCCTGAAGAAGCTGCACCTCCACTACCCCCGCCCACACTTTGGCGCCGTCATCGGTCCGTCCGGCTGCGGGAAAAGCACGCTCCTCAAAATCGTGGCCGGCCTCCTGGAACCGCAGGAAGGCCAGCTCATCTGGAACGGCCAAGACGTGGCGGAAGAAGAGGACATCGCCCCAGCTGAACTCGGCTATGTCCCCCAGTTCAGCATCTGCCAACCGGCTCTCACGATCCGCGAAACCCTGGACGATGCCTTGCGCTTGCGCGTGCGCGGTTTAAGCGCCGAACAACGAGCTGAACGCCTGGAGAATGTGCTACGCTTAGTTGGGCTGGATCAAATTCCCGACCGCGCCAACCGCCAGCTCTCCGGCGGCCAGTTACGTCGCCTGGGACTGGGCCTGGAGATCGTGAGCGAGCCCAAGCTTCTGCTCTGCGACGAGGTGACCAGCGGCCTCGACCCTAACAGTGAAGATGACATCGTCCGCCTCCTCCAGCGCCTCGCCCACGAAGGCGATCGCCTCGTCCTCAGCGTGACGCACAGTCTGGAACACCTTGAGCTTTACGACTCCGTGACCGTTCTCAAGGAAGGTGAAGTCGTCTACTGCGGCCCGCCAGATAAACTCCTGCATTACTTCTCGGCCACCTCGCCCAACGAGATTTTTGCCCGGCTGGCCGAACGCACGGGTGAAGAATGGAACCAACTCTGGCAAGAGCATCAGGAGAACTACGCTTTACCCGCACTGCCAGAACAGCCCCCAACGGACGAAAAAGAAACCGCCCAACCCGCCGGCGCTCTGGCCCAGTTCCTTCTCCTGCTCAGCCGACGCTGGAAGCTCTTCTTCCGCGCCAAAGGCGAAGTCGCGCTCCAACTCACCCTGCTTTTCCTCTTCCCCGCGATGGTGGTGCCGTTTGCTTGGCACGGTTTACCTCAGATCCAAAATCTCTCGCTCGGAATGGACGTCTCCATGGCCGAACGCTTCAAGGAGTCGCTGCAGTTCACCCAACAGACCAGCCAAGTCGGTGGCCTCGTGAGCGGGCTCATCATGTTCCAGGTCATCCTCATGACGTTGATGGGCTCGAACAACGGCGCACGCGAAATTGTCTCTGAACGCCTACTTTACGAGAAAGAGCGTCTAGCCGGACTCCTGCCGGGTGCGTTTCTGGCCAGCAAAGTGACTTACACCCTGGTCTTGGTGCTGGTCCAATCCATCTGGATGACCATATTCGTCCGCGTCATCTGCCAATTGCCGGGCGATCTCCTTGCCCAAGGCGCCATGCTCTTCTTGGCCAATGCCGCTCTCACTTACCTCACTCTGGCCATTTCCAGTTGGAGCGATACGACGGAGCAATCCTCCCTCATCTCCATTTATTTCGTCGGCTTCCAGCTCCCTCTCTCCGGCGCCTTGCTCGCCATGCCCGAGTTGCTTGGCATGTTGACCCGCCCCTTTATCGCTGCCTACTGGAGCTGGAGCGGTTACCTGCAAACCATGCGCGACACCCGTTTCTACGATCTCGCCAGTGCCATTACCGACACCCCGCTCTCCGCCCTCAATACGTGCACCTGGGTCCTTGTTTGGCATGTCATCGCCGGCATCGTGATCGCCTACTTTGGCTGCCACGCGAGTCGCTGGAAATAAGAGGCGGCCTAAAAGTCGCTTGATGAATCCGGCCCAAACCGCGATGGTCATCTTCTAGCCCATGCAGGATCGTTCGGAGCAGGAAAAAACGGAGCTGAAGTATCTGGCCGCCTACGCGCAAACCAGCGCCGAGAGCCGTGGCCGTCTGCACGAAGAGTCGGCCAATCCCCGCCGTACTGGCTTCCAGCGCGATCGCGACCGCATCGTCCACAGCCGCGCCTTCCGACGCCTCGAGTTTAAGACGCAGCTTTACCTCGATCCCACTGGTGCTCGCAAACGCAGCCGCCTCACCCACGTGATGGAAACCGCGTCTCTGGCCCGGGGCATTTCTCGCACGCTGCGGATCAATGACGACCTTGCCGAAGCCATCGCCTTGGCTCACAGCGTTGGCTACCCACCGCTCGGCCACCCGGGTGAAGAAGCCCTCGCCCGCTTGATGCGCAATCACGGCGAATTCACTCACTTTACCCAAAGCGCCCGCGTCCTGGGCGAGTTGGAAATCCGCTACCCGGAATTCAACGGCATCAACCTCAGCTGGGAAGTACTCGAAGGTCTTGCCTTCCACGGCAACCCGCCGCCGTTGCCGACCGGTGCAGCCTCGACTGAGGGCTTTGCCCAGCCCAGCCTGGAAGCACAAGCCGTCCTGACAGCGGACGAGATTGCCTTCGCCTGCAATGATCTGGAAGACGGACTGGAAGTCGGTCTTCTGCAAGACAGTGAGTTGCACAAGCTAACCCCTTGGGTCGAAGTTGAACAGAAGGTGCTGCAAATCTACGCCCGCCTTGCCCCGGAACGTCGCCGTGCTTACGTGCTACGCTGCCTCATTGATCACTTGCTCGATGACGTCATCACGGCCTCGACCGAGCGCCTCCAAGCTGCCGACCCCCGTTCGCCGGATGATGTCCGGCGTCTCGAAACACCGCTTGTCGGCTTTTCAGAAAAGACCACCATGGCCGTGCGAGAGATGCGCACCCTTCTCCAGCACCGCCTCTACTATCATCCCGACCTGGCCGACCTCAACCGCAAGTCGTCCCGCATCATGGAGCAGCTTTTCGAAGTCCTTCTGGGCCATGAGCACCTGTTGCCCCCCACTTTTTCGGTGCGCATCAAAAAGGAAGGCCTGCCACGCGCGATCAGCGATTACCTCGCCAGCCTGGGCGATGCGGCTATCCTGGAACTGCATGAGAAACTGGTGGGCGACGAAGCCATGTCCACCACGAAGCTGGAGCAGCCAGCGCTGTTCGAGTAAATAACGCTGTTTGAGATCGCTTCTAGCCAGCGGGCAGTCCCAGCGCCTGCACCAATCCCTTCGTGAGGATAATCATCATGATCAACGCCACGGGATACGCCGTGGCGTAACTGACCACCGGCACCTGGCAATCGGTCTTAGCCGTGATGGTCCCCAGAGCTGGAGTCGAGGTCATCCCGCCGCAAACGCCTCCCAGTGATTGCAGCAGATTGAACTTCCAGACCAATTGCGCCAGCGGTACCGCCACGAGCAGTGGCAACAACGTGACGACCGCACCAATCAAAAAGACCACCGCCCCATATTGCTCGACCGTAGCCACAAAAGCTCCGCCGCCGCGAGTTCCGGCCTGCGCCAAGAACATGACCAAGCCAAGCTCACTCAG
Organism: uncultured bacterium; assembly: GCA_963922355.1. Taxonomy (GTDB): domain Bacteria; phylum Verrucomicrobiota; class Verrucomicrobiia; order Methylacidiphilales; family UBA1321; genus CAWUJC01. The sequence continues at coordinate 4,271 of CAWUJC010000204.1, forward strand.
CAGCAACCGGGTCGGCCGAGGGATGAACCCGACGATCCGCCCGATGCGACCAAAGTGCCCGAGAATCAGCCCCACGAAGAGCGGTCCGCCCGCCAGGCCCAGCGTGAAGGGTTGATCCCCACCACCAAATGGCAGCAGCCCCAACAACACCCCCAAGGTGATGCCGACAGCAAAAGAAAGAATGTCGGTCTCAAAATTGGCCTGCTTGCGATGACCAATCTTGGTCGCAAACGTTTCCAGATCATCCGGCTGGCCCACACTGACCAGGGAGTCGCCCGACTCCAAGACGGTATCCGCGTTGGGCACAAAGGTTACGTCGCCCCGCGTGATTCGCGTGACGACGACGCCGTAGTTTTTCAGCGTTTCAAGGGAGCGTAACGACTGCCCCGCCGCTTCGCTAGACGTGACGATCAAGTTCCGTAATTCGCGGTCGGTATCGCGCGGGAGGCGGCGCTCTTCCACCTGTCCGAGGAAATCCACCGCATGACCCACCTTGTCCTCAAAGCCGACCAGCAAGACGATCCCGTCTTCCTCAAAGACGTCGTCGTAACGCAGCGGACGCAGCCGGTCCTTTTCTAAAACGCGGGAAATCGTACAACTGGTGGCGGCGAAGAAGTTCTTTTCGCTGATCTTCTGGCCGTAGAGATTCGGGTTGGTCACCCGGACAAGCTGCTGCCCCACGTTCCGGGTTTCGGGGTCTTCCTGCTCCAGCTTCTTGCCCAAGTCCTGGAGGTTCACCTTCATCAAGCGCGGCAAGAGCTGGACCATCAACACCACCCCGACCACCCCAAAGGGGTAGGCAATCCCGTACCCGATGCTGATCAGCGACTCTTCTTGCGGAATCGCTTCCAGACCAGCGGCCAAAGCGGGTGTACTCGTCAGCGATCCGGCAAAGATACCCACCGCCAGATCCGTGGGCAGGCCCGCGAGTTTTGCCAGGCCCCAGGTCGCCGCGGCGGCAATCCCTACCACCACCATACTGAGTAAGGCAAAGTTGACCCCATGCTTTTTGAGCGAACCAAAGAAGCGGCTGCCCGCACCAATGCCAACGCAGTATACGAAGATGACGAGACCAATGGTGCCGATGATGGGCGGGAGGCCATAGCCAAAATGCCCAAAGAGCAACCCCACAAATAAAACGCCGGAGCTTCCCAGCGAGAGTCCCCAGACTTTGATCGA
>CAWUJC010000205.1:0-5448 GCA_963922355.1 uncultured bacterium
GTTGGCTTCGGCCATGCCCGTGATGATCGTGATGTCGCGCTGGGTTTCACTCATTGCGGTGTGGGGATCGGGCGGTGGGGGCAAGTTATTCAGCCGGTGGAGGCGGCCGAGGCGGTCACGCTGCGAACGAAGAAACTGGGCCATGCTGGCCAGCACTTTGCGGTGGGCGGATTCGGAAAGGAAGCACAGCTGGACGGCGATACCGATCAGAGACCCAATCAGCATGCCGATGATGGTGTCGGAGTAACCGGTGAGATTGGACGGCGGGGCAAAGCCCTGAAACGCGTTGGAGGCAAACATGATGCCCGTAAACATGCCGATGAACGCGCTCCGAGAAGGGCCGGCCAAGAGGTAACCCGTCAGCACAAAGAAGGGGGCTGCGCCCAAGACCAGAGAGCCTAAGTTGGTGGTGTACGGTAGGACGAGGCCGGTCATGAGAAAGGCGGCGAAGGAACCAAGCAAGGTGGCGACGACACAGAAGATTGCTTTGGAAATGCCGCCCCCCACCGTTGGCCAACTGATGACAAGACTAGCAGCGATGGCAGCCAAGGTGGAGCTGCCCAGGTAGCCGCTGCGCCCCACCACAAAGATGAACGAAATGGCGGCGGCGGCGGCGATGCCTTTGCGGACTTGCTTGGGCTCCAGTTTGATCGTCTCGGCCCACAGGCCGGCAAAAATGCGCCGGATGGGTAGAAGAAAGGTGCCCTTAACGGTGTGGCGTTGAGTCTGGTACGATGTGCGTAGGGCAACGAGGATGTCCGCGGCTTCCATCAACCCGGCCAGATAGGTGAGGCTGTGCATGTTGTTGGCGGTCGTGAAGTCGCGGGAGCGTGCTCGCACCTCGGGCGTGCCGAGTTTGGCGTGCACCGCCTCCGCTGCTTCACGCAGCTGGGGCGAAACTTGGCCGGGATTTCGGACTTCAACGTCGGCGGCGAGTTGCCGCAATTCGGTGACGATGGCGCGGACCAGCTCGTCCGTCTCGGCTTGGATCTCCAGGTAGAGGGCTGCGTGTGGGAGGTCGTCGAGAAACGTGGTGGTTTGATAGAGCAGCGAATAGAGGCGACTCAAGTGATAGTTCTGTTCCTCGATGAAGGGGCGGCGAATTTCCATCCCGGGGTCTTCCCAGACGGAGTCTTCCAAGAGGGCCGCGCGTTTGGAGAGCCCGCCCCGGGCCTGCTTCAAGATGGTCTCGTATTCCTTGCGCCCGGGGGTGACGTCCTGAAAGTGTTTCCAGACGCATTCGTGGAGCCGGGCCAGGGTGCGGATGCTTCGGCTGTAGCGCTCGCGCAGTTCGTCGCGGGCAAAGTGGGGCCAAAGCAGGAGGGTGAAAAAGGTGACCACAAAAATCCCCACGCTGACTTCCAGCGCTCGGGTGGGCGCTTCCCATTCCACCTGGTAGGGATCATCGATTACGCCGAAGGCAATGACGGTGATCGTCATCGAGCAGATGAGGAAGGCATAAGGCGCCGATTTGCCCGTGGCATAGTAAAAAAGGACCAGGTTCACCCCCGCCAGAAAAAGAACGAAGAGAATGTGATGCTGGATGAAGCCGCTCACCATCCAGACAGCCAGCACGGCAGCCACGCTGGTGCCAATCAGGCGGAAGAGGCTTTTGGCCAAGACCGCTCCGGCGGTCGGTAAGACCAGCACGCAAATGGTAATCAGCCCCCAAAAATAGTTGGGGAGCCGGAGCATTTGGCCTATGGCCACGACCACGCAACTGCAGATGGCGAAACGCAGAGCGCTCTTCCATCGTCCGGGGGTGGGGGCCAGGTCTTCTTGCAGCCAATTCATGTGGCGCGGCTTTTGCTGTGTTTTGGGTTCGCTTCCAACTGGCTGCGAGCTTAAGTTGAACAGCACGAAAGAGAAAGCCGACTATGGGCGAATCCACACCATCTATTCTGGAGCTTTGCGCCGGGTTACCGGAAGTAAGCTACGAACCGGGCGATACGATCATCAAGGAAGGCGGGCTCAAGTCCATCCTCCTCGTCATGATCGAGGGCTCGGTACAAATCACGAAGCAGGAGTATGAGATCAATACGGTAACGGCGCCGGGCTCAATCTTCGGCGAGATGTCCCTCCTGCTCAACCGCTACCACACGGCGACGGTCCGGGCGCTGGAGCCCTGCCGTTTCTACTTAATTGAAGATGGCCTGGAGATGGTGAAGAAGTACCCGGAGTTGAACCTCCACCTTTCCCGCCTCCTGGCCCTGCGCCTCGATTGCCTGAACGGATATCTGGTCGATATCAAGGCGCAGTTCAAAGACAGTGATGATCACTTGGGGATGATGGACGAGGTGCTCGACTCGCTGATGAATCAGCAGGTCAACTAGACGTTGCCTCCATTGGCGAGAGAGCCAATGGCGAGGCGGCTCTTCCTGGGCGCACAGCTAGCAGGCGGCAAATCGTTTTCCGGCATTGCCTCCGGCTCGGGATGCCGGGATGATGAACGGGATGCAGCCGAAGGAGCCGTCCGCCGCCCAGCCAGCGCCCACGTGTGAATCTTGGTGGCCGAGCCTGACCGCCGTTGGGTTGTTTGTGTTGCTCCTCCTGGGAGCTTACGCGGGCGGGCTGGTGTTGCCGGTGGGCGATCTGGCCGGGCCGGATAGCTACATGTGGCTCTACTTGGTGGAAACGGCGCACCAAAGCGGCGAGGGCCTGTTCTATCCAATAGGCGGGATGGAATCGCCCCGCAGCAACGCGCCGTACGGCGAAACCCTCCACTGGACGCTGCCGTTCTTCGCTCTGCTTTACGTCCCGGCTTGGCTCGGGAGCGCCATGACTGGCGCGAGCTTTGGCGAGGCCTTGTTCGCCTGGGGTGTGATCATCGGGCCGCTGTTGCTGGGCGCCACGGTGCTAACGATGGTCTTGGGGCTGGACCCACTGCTCCGCCGAGGCGAGCGCCTCGTGGTGACGCTCTTCCTCCTGATGAACGCCGGGGTGCTCCTCGGCTTTCAAGTCGCCCGACCCGATCATCAAGCGCTGAGCCTGTTCCTCATCGCGCTGGCGGTGGGGCTGGGGGTGCAAAGGGTTTTGGCTTTGCCGCCGAAAGAGGTAGACCAGAGAGGAAGAATCCGACCACATGCCGTATTGCTGGGGGTTGTTCTCGCCTCAGTCGTTTGGGTGAGTGTGGATGGGCTCGTTACGGTGCTGTTTATGCAAGTGGGTCTTGTCATGAACATTTTTCTGCAACGTCGAGGCTTCAACATGATGGATTTGATCAGCATCAACATGTTCGCCTTTTTTCTTTCGGTTGTCTTTATGCTGATGCAGCCCGAGCCTTTTCAGGCAGTGACGGACACCTCAGGTGCTTTACATTCCGGACTGTTTGTGGGGCTCTGGTTTTCTTCTGTCGCTTTGATGTTTGCCACCGGCGTTGCACCAAAGTGGGATGATATGGGGGGAATGCCTAAGAATGAGCCGGGCAGGCGGTTTGTCTTTGCTATGGTTGCGTTTCTTGCAGCGATCCCACTGCTGGGGGCGTTGTCTCACCTCCTCCACCCCTACAGCACGATGGACGAGCGGGTGCGGGAAATTTGGCAGCGGGGTGTGATCGAGAGCGTCCCCATGTGGAAGCTGCTCTTCTCCATGCCGGGGCTGGCGGTTTTGGCCTTGGGTCCGGTAGCGGCGGGGGGGATCTACGCTTTATGGAATTGGTTCTACCCGAAACACGATGCCCTCGAACAGCGCCCGGCTTGGATTCTCCTCGCGGTGGGCATTGGCGCTTACGCCGCCGTGAGTGTGCTCATCCAACAACGCTTTTTTATTCAGGCCAATCTTCTGGCGGCTGGGCCGTTTGCTCTCCTTATCTGGCGGGGCCTTCACTTGGAGAAAAAGGCGATGCCCCTGCTCAAAGTTCTGCTGATTGGAAATGCCTTTGCCTTGTTGGGGGCGGGTCTGTTTTGGCTCCAAGCTCAGATCAAGCCAGACGCTTCGCAGGCGATTGCCGCGTCCCAACTCGGCGTCCCCCCAGCGACAGAAAATCCTAGTCCCTTTCCTCAAGATGCCGCGCTTTCGTCTTTCACCACTTGGTTGGAGCAACAAGACGAGAGTCCAATAAAAATCCTCTCCTTTATCAATATAGGTCCTGAGATTATCTATCGAACGCCGCATTCCGTGGTCAGTACGCCCTACCATCGAAACAACGCCGGTATCCTGGCCGAGTATGATTTCCTCACTGCCCCGCTTCATGATTTAAGCCGTGCTCGCCAGATCGCCCGCGAGCGCGGGATCGACTACGTCCTGCTCCGCCCCCATCAGGCCGAAGAGAATGCGTACTACGAGCAGCCGGATCGCAGCCAGGGCCCCATTCTGCGCGATATCTTAGTGGTGGATCAGCCTCCGGCTTGGCTGGTCGAAGTCCCGCTGCCGGATCACCTCGCCGGGACGTATCGGCTGTATCGTGTGAAGCAGGCGCAACTTTCCGACTGACAAGGCGGCGCGGGCGGCCTAGCTTGCGGGATGAGTTACCGCACTGGCATTGGCTATGACGTCCATCAATTGGTAGAAGGCCGCGATCTCTATCTCGGTGGCGTGCAGATTCCCCACACGAAAGGCTTGGACGGGCACAGCGACGCCGACGCCCTGCTGCACGCCATGGCCGATGCGATTCTCGGCGCGATTGGCGAGGGCGACATCGGCCAGCATTTTCCCAACACAGATCCGCAGTGGAAGGATGTGCGCAGCACCGTTTTCCTGGAGGAAATTGCCAAGAAGCTCGCGGCTCGTGGCGCACGGCTCGAGAATATTGACGCGATGCTCATCGCCGAAGAGCCCAAAGTTGGTCCGCATTTAGCCAAGATGAAGGACGCCATTTCCCAAGCCCTGGGGATTACGCCCGAGCAAGTGGGGATCAAAGCGACCACCAATGAGACGATGGGTTTCGTCGGTCGGCGCGAAGGCATTGCCGCCATGGCCGTCGCTTGTGTGGAACTTGAAAAGTAGTTTGTTGCCGCACCGATCATGAGCCGCCTCCGCTTCATCACCCTCGAGGGCTCGGAAGCTTGTGGAAAAAGCACGCAGATCGAGCGTCTGGTGGCGGCCCTCCGCGAACGAGGCGATGAAGTCGCGGTCACGCGCGAGCCAGGGGGAACGCCTCTGGGGGAAATGATTCGTGAACTGGTCAAGCATGCCCCCGAAGGAAAGGGGATGAGCGATCAGGCCGAGCTGCTCCTTTTTGCCGCCAGCCGGGCGCAACTCGTGCGGCAGATGATCCAGCCAGCTTTAGAGGCCGGGAGTTGGGTGGTCAGCGATCGTTTCTTGGATTCCACCACCGTGTACCAAGGGATGGCCCGTGGGCTACCAGCGGAGCAAGTGGCGGCGGTGAATGCCTTGGCAGTCGGTGAGACTCAGCCTGGGCTTACTTTAGTGTTAGACTTAGAGACAGAGGAGGCCTTACGCCGTTTACGTCGTCGGGTTCGCCCGGTGGGGCAAGAGGACCGGATGGAG
>CAWUJC010000206.1:0-5445 GCA_963922355.1 uncultured bacterium
GAGCGAGTTTGGACGGTATTTACCGGCCAAGTCGTCAAAAGTAAAAAGGCCCCTGTTGAGCCACAAAAGAGGTGATTTTAGCCGATTTGAAGGCGCGTGCATCTGGCAACGTCCTAGTATAGGATTACGCTTATGCACGAAACTGGTTTTGGCCCGGAGAACCTCTTGGGCATATGTATTGGGATTGGCCTCGCCGCGTCATGCGGTTTTCGCGTCTTTGTTCCGCTCTTGATCACGAGCATCGCGGCTTACAGTGGCGACGTCCAATTGGCCCATGGCTTTGAGTGGCTGGCCACACCGGAGGCGATCACCGCCTTCACGATTGCGACGGTCCTGGAGATTGCCGCGTACTACGTCCCCTGGGTGGATAACCTGCTCGATACGATCGGGGCGCCGCTGGCTGGGATTGCTGGCACCATCATGGCGTCTTCGATGATCACCGATGTCTCGCCGTTCCTCCAATGGTCTCTCGGGATCATTGCGGGGGGCGGCACGGCGGCGGTGACCCACGTCGGTTTTGCCGCGGTGCGCGGGGCTTCTTCGGCACTCACGGGAGGTTTAGGCAATCCAGTTATTTCCACCGTCGAGAACGTCGGCGCCGTCGTGATGAGCATTTTGGCGATTCTGGTACCGTTGCTTGTCGTGATCGGAATCGTGGTGGCGGCCTTCCTCATTGTGCCACGCATTCCGCAGGTGCTGAGTTGGGCCAAGCGTAAACTCTCGCCCGAAGAAGAAGCGGAAGAATTACCACCTGCCTTGCCCAGCCGGACGGTGCCGTCTGGCCATTCTTCGCCGCCACAGGTGGCGAGATAGTTGCCGCTGCACGCGGCGAACTCTGCTTCGGGAAGTTTCGCCCTCGATTTAGGAGTAGGTCACGTCTTTGCCGGGCTCCATCTCGTAGTCGAGCTCGGAAATTTTGGTGACGTAGGCGTCGATGACCAGCTTCTGGTACTGGGCATAAACGGCGCTGGACTTGGTCAGCGCCAGCTTGTCCATGCTGTCGACATCAAAGGAAAAGAAGTACGTAAAGCTGTTGCCCTTGAGGTCGATGCGCTTCCCCACGCGCAAATTGCTCAGCTCAGGAATTTTGAGTAGGCGGATGCGCGTTTGCACCATGATCTCCTCGAGCTTCTCGTCGGAGACTTCTGGGGTGGTTTCCAGCAGGCAGAGGTGGTGGACCATAAGCCCGCCATAGTGGTGACCCAGCGGAGGGTGTCAAGCCTCCTGTCGAAGGTGGCGCCCGGGTAATTTATGTCGTCGGGTAAAGTTCGTCATTGGCAAGGGCCTGTCCCTGCTTACATTACGTCGGGGCAGGAATGCGTTTCCCGCCGCCGTTGTTACCATGAATGACCAAGCCCGCCACGCCCTGCAGGATCTGATCGCCAAGAACGGGACGGACAGCGTGGCCGACGCCAGCCAAGTGGAGAACTTGCTGTTTGACTTGGCGCCGGAGTCTCGCCGCGAGGTCTATGTGCTGAGCAGTTGCATTCGCGAGGGCGTGGTCAAGGAACTCCTCTCGAACACCAATCAGGCTTCGATTGAAATTAATTGCCGCCGCCTGGCCAAGCGTCTGCAAGAACATCTCGCGTTCTCGGAAAATGCTTCGCTCTGGGCGGTGGAAAGCTGGGCCATGGCCTTGAATCTCCTGGAGGAGCCGCTTGCCCGGCGGCCGCGCGTCGTGGCGAAGAAAGAGCTCGACCAGCCATCTTCCCGGAGTTCTGCCAAGCCGAGTTACTCGCAGTACGAATCCTCTCGCCTGCCCCGGGTCGACGACCTGAAGGCGGCCACCGAAACTCCGGCGCCGGATTGGAATGCGCCGAGCGAGAACATCGTGGTCGCGGCGGACGGTGCCGGGGATTATTTTACCCTGGCTCAGGCGCTGAAGCGCGCACAGCAGAACGCGTGTATTTTTCTCCAGCCGGGGACTTATCACGAGGCGCTGACCGTGAATCGCAACTTGCAGATTCGCGGCGCGGGCGATGCCAGCAGCATTATCCTGGAGACGGACGAGGATCACACCCTCGCGCAAAAAGGCGCGCACCTGTTGGTTCGTGGCATCACCATCCGCGGTTGCTCGGGCAAGAGGCAAAAGATGCATTCGGCGGTATCCGTTGAGCGCGGGACGTTGACGATGGAGGAGTGCCTGCTGACCTGCGATGCCGGTGCCATTGTCTCCGTCAAAGGCAAGGCGACCCGGGCCACCTTGCGCGGTTGCACGCTGCACGACGGCAAGGCCAACGGCATTCACTTTTCCGAAGGGGCAAATGGTGAGTTGGACAATTGCCGGATCTTCCAATGTGGCATGTCGAATGTGCAGATCGGCCAAGGGTGCTCGCCCAAGTTGAGCAATTGCCAGATCAGCCACGCCGTGATCGCCGGCATCTACGTCAACGAGGGCGGCTATGGAACGGTCGAGAACTGCGACATCTGGCAAAACGCCATCGCCGGGATTCAAGTTCGCCGCGGGGGCAACCCGACCGTCCGGGGCAGCCGAATCAGTCAATGCGAACGGAACGGCATTTTCGTCGGGGAGCAGGGACTGGGGACCTTTGAGAACTGCGAAATTTTCCGCAACGGCAAGTCAGGCGTCCGCATTTCCCAAGGCAGCAATCCCAAGCTGGTACATTGCCAGATCACCGAGAGCCAAGGTTTCGGGATTGAAGTGGTTGAGAAGGGGGAGGGCCAGTTGGCCGAGTGCGAGATCAGTGGGCAGCAAGGTGCCGGCGTCGCCATCAAAGAAGACTCCGCGCCGCAGTTCAGTCGCTGCCGGATCAACAACAACCGGGCTGAAGGCATCATCGCGACCCAAAGCGCGTTGGGCGTGTTTACGGATTGCACGATCGAGAGCAACTCCGCCGCCGGGGCATTAATTAAGAACCAGGCAGCGCCAACCTTCATTCAGTGCGCCTTCCGTAACGGCATCGCCGCCGGAGTTGAAGTGCTGGAGCGCGCCGGTGGCATCTGGCGGCAGTGCCAGTTTGAGGTCAACAGCGGACCGGGCATGCGCGTCGTCCAGTATTCCTCGCCTCAATTGGAGAACTGCCAGATTAACGATAACTTGACGGATGGATTTGTCGTCGACGACGCCGGCGAGCCCACCGTTCAGGGGGGCAGTTGTTCTGGCAATTCCGGCCTCGGCGTGCTCGTCACCCACACGGCCAATCCGACCTTTTCCGAGCTGCGTGTGGAGCAAAATGTGGAAGGCGGAATGAAGGTGGTGGAAAGCGCGCAGGGGCGCTACGAAGCCTGCCATTTTTCAGAGAACGACAAGTTTGGCCTGCATGTTGCGACCGGTGCCCGCCCGACTTTTCGGCAGTGTGTGGTCACGAACAACCTGGGTCGAGGTTTGCTTGTCGGCAAGCAAGGGCAGGGCACCTACGAGGCGGTGCAGATCAGCGGCAACGCCGAGGCCAACGTGGAAATTGAAACCGGCGGCAACCCACTCCTCCGGCAATGCGCCGTCACTCAGGGTAAGAAGGAAGGCGTCCTGGCCCATGATCTAGCCGGTGGTACCCTGGAATCCTGCAGCGTCATTGAGAACGCTCGCGATGACCTGGCGCTCTCCGAGCGCGCCCGTACCCGGGTGGTGTAGAGCTGTTCAGAGCACAGGTAGAGGATTGGCCGCCACGCTAATTTACGGAGAGCACAACAGGCAAACTGGGTGCAGCGTCACGCTGCTTACAACATCAGGCGCTCATAAATTTGCGGCAGCTCGAGCGTGAGCCCGTTGTAGAAGGGGCCAAATTCAGCGTATTGGTGGCTCACTTCGTCGAAGCGCATCTCGTAGACAATCGCTTTGATATCCGACGGGCTGTGGGCAAAGAGGGTGACGCCCCATTCCCAGTCGTCCAAGCCGGTGGAACCGGTAATGAGTTGTTTGATCCGATCCGCATACGAACGCCCAACGCGGGCATGCCCGCCCATGAGGGCCTTGCGCGTTTCGAAGTCAGCGGCGTACCAGTTTTGTCCCGGGTTGCGTCGCTTGCTCATCGGGTAAAAGCAGAAGTACTCCCACTTCGGCATTTCCGGGTACATCCGGTAATAGGTGTATTTTTTGATCCGTTCATTGAACTCGATCAGCTTTGCGGCGAGCTCGGGCGAATCCGGGTCCATATTTTCTTCCTCCACCAGCTGCTTCTTGTACTGCGCTTCCGTGGTGGTGTATTCGCTGCTTTCGGTGAGGGAGAGGAAGTTGTACTCCAGCTCGAGGACCTCGTAGCCGAGGGCGAGGCGGATTTTCTTTTCCAGCGCGTTGAGGGCCTGGACGTCCTTGGAGAGAATCATGAAGCCAAGGTCCGCCTTGCCGATCATGGCGAAGGTGTAGACCGTCATCCCTTCGGTGGCATTAGCCTCGTCGACCAGTTGGACCAGGGCGGCCTTGGCTTTTTCCTGCTCGTCGGGGAGAAATTCTTCCCACGCCGCGTGGTTGATCTGGTAGAAGAGGTGCAAGACAGCCAGACCTTCGGTCGGCTCAACTTTGGGATACTCAGCCATGACGGACACTTATGCCACGGATTCGCCGCTCGCCAAGCAATTGCGCGATAAGATTCGCTCCGAAGGTCCCATGCCATTTAATGAGTGGATGGCCGCTTGCCTCTATGACGCCGATCACGGCTACTACACCAAGCCCGGTCGCCAGCGCACCGGACGAGGCGGTGATTTTTTCACCAGCGTGAGCGTTGGCTCGATTTTTGGCCGGGCCTTGGCTTTGGCTTTCTGTGGCGTCTGGGAGCAGGCAGGGCGGCCAAAAGAGTTTTGGCTGATTGAATACGGTTCGGAGGACGGCCAGCTTGCCGTTGATATTCTATCGTCGCTGGAGGATGTCGGCGGGCCGGAGTTTGCCCAAGCGGTTCGTTACTCCCTTAGTTCAATCAGCGAAATCCAACGTGAAGCACAGCAGAAGAAATTGGCGGAGCACGGATGGGCGGAGAAAGTCACTTGGCTGAACACCGGTGAGACAAAACCAACCGGCGTGGTCTTTGGGAATGAGGTGGTCGATGCCCAGCCGGTTTACTTAGTAGAGAAGACCGACACCGGTTGGATGGAGCGTGTCGTCACGCTGGATGAGGCGGCTGACTTTTCTTGGAGCTTGCGTCCTTTGGAAGAAGGGACTCGGAGGATGTTGCCGGAGGATGAAGATGCCGATGATTTTACTTGGCTTGTCCTTCCCCCCCTTTGCTCGGGGAAGAAAGGCATTGTTTGGGAATTGCCTGAACTTTTTCCGTCACGCGGTGAAAAGGAATTCATGAAACGGGAGTCTATGATCAGCCAGTCTCTTCAAACCACGCCCCTGAAAGAAGGAGCTTATCCCGTTGGCTATGTGGCTGAACTTCGGAGCTATCACGATGAGTTTCTCTTCCGCTCTATGTCGTCTCGGATCGAACGCGGCGCCGTGCTCCTGATGGACTACGGCTTCTCCGAAAGCGAACTCTACAGCTTGGCGGC
>CAWUJC010000207.1:0-5401 GCA_963922355.1 uncultured bacterium
GATGAAAACGGCAAGTGGGAGATCACGCTACCGGAACTCGAAGCCGGTGGCCCCTTTAGCCTGTTGATTTCCGGTTCGGGTAAAGTCGTCATCCAAGATGTCGTGGTGGGTGAAGTCTGGCTGGCGGGTGGGCAATCCAACATGCAATGGACGCTGGGACAGATCGAGCCCACCAAAGAAGAAGTTGCCGCCGCGCAGTTCCCGGAGCTGCGGTTCTTTAACGTGGGGCGCACCCCGAAGAACGAAGCGGCGGACGACGTGCAAGGGCAGTGGGTTGTTTGCTCGCCCGAGACGGTGCGCCACTTTTCGGCGGTGGCCTATTACTTTGCCCGGGATTTGATCCAGCAACTCCAGTCACCGGTCGGAATCATTAGCTCGAACTACGGGGGGACGCCGGTCCAAGCTTGGATGCCGGAAGACAAACTTAAGCAAGTGCCGGATGTGGATTGGATGCTGCAACAGCGGGATCAGTGGATGTCGGAGGAGACCCGTCAGGCAGGGCACCAAGCGCAAATCGCTTGGCTGGCGGAACGCGTCGAAAAGGATCCGGGAAACGAGGGCGAAGCTAAAGGCTGGGCGAGCGCGGATTATGACGACAGTGCTTGGAAGACGTTGAACATGCCGGGAATTTGGGAGCGCCAGGGGCTTAACATCAATGGCGTGGTTTGGCTGCGGCAGACGGTGGAGGTTCCCCAGGCTTGGGTGGGCCAGGATCTCGCCTTGAGTCTGGTCACGTGGGGAGATGAGGTGACGGCCTACTGGAACGGAACGCCGCTCAAGCCTCGGATCGACAAACTGGTCGAAGCCACGCGACGGGATTACGACTTTACCGTTCCGGCTCAAGACGTCGCCGAGGGCAAGGCCGTCGTTGCTTTGCGTCTCTTTGACGCCAGCCTACGCGGCGGAATTCGCGGGCACGTCCACCTCAAGCCGGCCAAGGGGGCGCGACTGGATTTGCGTGGTTCTTGGAAGTACCAGGTCGGGAAAACCACCACGCCGATGAGCCGGGAAGAACTCAAAGGCATGCCTCGGGTGCCCCATCCGCATTCTTTAGCCACCTTGCTTTACCGTGGGATGATCGCCCCGGTCATCCCCTACACCATCCAGGGCGTGATTTGGTACCAGGGCGAAGCCAACACCGGCCACGCGCCGCATTACACCGGGCTCTTTAGCAAGATGATCGAAGGCTGGCGCGATAACTGGAAGCAGGGTGACTTTTCCTTCTACTTCGTGCAGCTGGCCAACTTTCAGGCCCGGCGTGATCAGCCTACGGAAAGCAACTGGGCAGCGCTGCGGGAAGCCCAGCGCCTGACGGAAGATGTCGCGCCCAACTCTGGTATGGCGGTGGCGATCGATGTGGGCGAGGCCGACGACATTCACCCCAAGAACAAGAAGGATGTGGGGCTGCGCCTAGCCCGTCTGGCCCGGGCTCGAACGTATGGCGAAAAGGGGCTCGTGGATTCCGGACCGGTTGTCACTTCGGCGCTTGCCGGAGCGGATGGGGCGGTCACGCTCACCTTCAAACATGCCGAGGGCTTGAAGACCACCGACGGGCAGGCTCCGGTGGGCTTTGCCTTAGCCGGTGAGGACAAGAAGTTCCACTGGGCGCAGGCCAAGATCGAAGGCGACAAGATTGTGCTCACCTGCCCGACCGTGGAATCGCCGCGCTGGTTGCGTTATGCCTGGGCGAATAATCCGGCGGTGAACCTGGTCAACGGAGCGGACTTGCCGGCGGTGCCGTTGCAGCTGGAGATCACGTCGAAGGATTAGAACTCATTTCAAAAGTCCCGCGTATCCGCGCCAGTTGAACTCATGTCATGATTTCTAGGACAAGGGTGAGGACAAGGGCGGGAGGAAAATCTCGCTTCCCACTTGGGTTGCCGCCTGCTTAAACAGGCGGCATGAAACGCCCCTTTGCATCAGGTGCAAGCTACCTAGTCGTCCTCGTGGCTTGGCTGAGCCCGCTTTTCTTTACCGGCTGCGATCAAGTTTCTCAGGTCGTCGAGGCAGAAGAATCGGCCAGCCATTGGTTGAATGGCACCTGGGAATTTGACGAAGCCTTTACCGAGACCCACTGGCAGAAAGTCCGGGAGAAGCACGACGCCCAGGAAGGTGGCGTGGCCGGGATGGTCGATGCCGCCAAGCACTGGGGAGAGGAGGCTGCTGCCCCTTGGATTTTGAGCGGCGAGCAAGGCAAGAAGTTGACCTTCAACGGGGTGGAGCGCACCACCATGATCGGTGACCAGGGCAAGGGCGAGGGCTATCTTGTCATTGCGGCCCCGCACGAGCGCGAAGCCACGCTCCAATTTACCGATGGCAGCATCGTCACTTACAAGTTGGTCGAAAACCACCTCCGCGTTCCGTTCGAGAGCAAGTTTGCCAACTACGTCTTTTACCGTCGCGTTGATTAGGCCCACGAAGCCCGCCAATTAGGGCGACGATCTTGCACGCAGATGCTTGACGCGCTCGGCGGGAGTGATAGCGTCAGGTTCCCCTAATCACCTGCGAGGACATTTCCATGGCAAAAAAATTGAAGGAGAAACCTAAGTTGAAAGTAAAGACCAAGTCAAAAGCCACTAAGAAAACCACCACGGCCCGCGCCAAGAAGACGGCACCGGCTCGTAAAACTGCCACCCGCAAGCGCGCCACGGCCAGCCGGGCTCGCAGCAAGAAATACGTTTACTCCTGGGGAGACGGTCGCGCCGACGGTAATGGCACGATGAAGGAACTCCTCGGCGGCAAGGGGGCCAACCTTGCGGAAATGACCCGCATCGGCCTGCCGGTGCCTCCTGGGTTCACCATTTCCACCGACGTCTGCACCTACTACTACGACAACAAGAAGACCTACCCGAAGGAACTCCAGGGCCAGATCGACGCCGCCGTGGCGAAGATGGAAAAGAGCCTGGGCAAGAATTTCGGCAGCCCGGAAAACCCGCTGCTTGTGGCCGTGCGCTCCGGCGCTCGCGATTCCATGCCGGGCATGATGGACACGATTCTGAACCTCGGCCTGAACGACACCACCGTGCAGGGCCTGATTGCGGCCACCGGCAACGAGCGTTTTGCTTATGACTGCTACCGCCGCTTCGTCCAAATGTATGGCGACGTGGTGATGGGCGTTCAGCCGCAGGGCGAAGACGATCACGAACCGTTTGAAATGGTCATGCAGGAGCTGAAAAAAGAGCGCCTGGGTGACGCCCACGCCGAAGACACCGACCTGGACGCCGCCGCGTTGAAGGAACTCGTGGCCCGCTTCAAGAAGCTGGTCAAGAAGTGGTCGGGCCAGACCTTCCCGGATGATCCGGCCGAGCAGCTCAAGGGCGCTGTCGGTGCCGTGTTCGGTTCCTGGAACAACGAGCGCGCCATCATTTACCGCAACAAATACCACATCCCGCACGAGTGGGGCACCGCCGTTAACGTGCAGGCCATGGTCTTCGGTAACACCGGGGACGACAGCTGCTCTGGTGTGGCCTTCACCCGCGACCCCGCCACCGGCGAAAAGGTCTTCTACGGTGAGTACCTGATCAACGCCCAAGGCGAAGACGTGGTGGCGGGTGTCCGCACGCCGGACCCGGTGGCCACGCTGCAAGTCAAGATGCCCAAGGCTTACCGTGACTTGGAAGAAGTGCGTCACACCCTGGAAAAGCACTTCCGCGAAATGCAGGACTTCGAGTTCACCGTCCAGGATGGCGTGCTCTACATGCTCCAGACCCGTAACGGGAAGCGCACCGGCGTCGCCGCCGTCCGCATTGCCTGCGAGATGGTCAAGGAACGCCTGATCAACTGGCGCGATGCCGTGGCCCGCGTCCAGCCGGACAGCCTGAGCCAGCTTCTGGTGCCGATCTTCGACGCCAAGGCGATGAAGTCTGCCAAGGCGATCGCCAAGGGGCTTCCGGCCGGTCCGGGGGCTGCCACGGGGCAGATCCACTTCAACGCCAACAACGCTGAGGCCGCTGCGGCTAAGGGTGAAAAGGTGTTGCTCGTGCGCGTCGAGACCAGTCCGGAAGACATCCGCGGCATGCTCGCCGCCGACGGTATCCTTACAGCTCGCGGTGGGGTGAGTTCGCACGCCGCTCTCGTTGCCCGCCAGATGGGCAAGGTTTGCGTCTGCGGGGCTTCTGACCTCAAGATCGATTACGAAAAGCGGACGCTGACCGTGAAGGGCCAGACCTTCAAGAGCGGTGACTTCCTTTCGATCGACGGAACGACGGGCGAAGTCTTCGCCGGTGAATTGAAGACCGCGCCGAGCGAGATCGTGCAGGTGCTGGTTGATGGTTCGCTCAAGGCGGAGAAGAGCATGATGTACCAGTACTTCGATCAGCTCATGAAGTGGGCTGACAAGCTGCGCAAGCTCGATATCCGCACCAACGCCGACCAGCCGGACCAGGTGACCAACGCCATCGCGTTTGGCGCCAAGGGCATCGGCCTCTGCCGCACGGAGCACATGTTCTTCGAAGGTGACCGCATCGACGCGGTGCGTGAGATGATCCTCGCCGAAACCGAGGTGGCCCGCCAGAAGGCGCTCAAGAAGCTCCTGCCGTTCCAGCGCAAGGACTTCGTCGGCATCTTCAAGGCCCTCAACGGCCTGCCGGCCACCATCCGCTTGCTGGACCCGCCGTTGCACGAATTCCTCCCGCACACGGCGGAGCAGCAGAAGGAATTGGCCAAGAAGCTGGGTGTGGACTACAAGACCGTCGCCCAACGCGTGGAAAGCCTCCACGAAGCCAACCCGATGCTCGGTCACCGCGGTTGCCGCCTTGGTATCGTCTACCCGGAAATCTCCGCTATGCAGGCCCGCGCCATCTTTGAGGCCGCGGCCGAAGTCCAGAAGAAGGGCATGAAGGTGAAGCCGGAAATCATGATCCCGCTCGTCGGTCACCCGAAGGAGCTGGAACTCCAGGCTGCCGTCGTGCGCCAGGCCGCAGCTGATGTGGCCAGCGAGAAGGGCGTCAAGTTCACCTACCAGGTGGGCACGATGATCGAAATCCCCCGCGCTTGCATCGTGGCGGACCAGATCGCCGAACACGCCGACTTCTTCAGCTTCGGCACCAATGACTTGACCCAGACCACCTTCGGCATGAGCCGTGACGACGTGGGTAGCTTCCTCCCGCAGTACCAGGAAGAAGAAATCTTGCGCAAGAACCCGTTTGCCTCGCTTGACCGCGAGGGTGTCGGTGCCTTGGTCAAGATCGGCATCGAAGGCGGTCGTGCGACCAAGCCGAAGCTCAAGCTCGGCATCTGCGGTGAGCACGGCGGCGATCCGGTCTCAGTTGAGTTCTGCCACCACGCTGGCTTGAACTACGTGAGCTGCTCGCCGTTCCGCGTGCCGATCGCGCGTCTGGCCGCCGCTCAGGCCGCGCTGTAGTAGCGTGACGCCGGAGGGCGGAGCTTCTGCTCCGCCGCC
>CAWUJC010000208.1:0-5379 GCA_963922355.1 uncultured bacterium
GGCGTTCGTGCGCCGCCGCGGGTGGAGCCAAGCCTGCGCGGAGGTGGACACGGGCCCGCGTCGGCGGCTTATTTTCGCCAGGTTGGTTGAGTTCGAGGCTGGTGATGTCGGCGGCGCTTTGGATCAAGCCTTCGGCGAAAAGAAAGCCAGTGAGAAGTTCTTCGTCTTGCCCGGGCGTGCGCATGGTGACTGAGAGCGTGCGTTCTTCGGTTTTGCCGCCGAGGGTCGTGCTGAGGAGGATTTCGAGCGGATCCTCGATGGCCAACAGGTCCTGCTCTGGCGGGTTAAGCTCCTCGCCTTGCACGCGCTGCTTAATCACCGCCACACTGGAGGGGCGCGCAACTGAGGCTGGGGGCGGGGTGGTCATCGCGGGAAGGTGCTGGCAACCAGCACGTTGTTCCAGCATACGCCACCCGCATCTTCACGCAATGCGAAGATGCGGTCTAGCTGATAGCTACCGTGGTGGTCAGTGGTTGACCCTAAGTGCTTGTTGTCGCTTTAGGTAGGTAGCCGTCGTTGTCCTCAACGACGGAGCTCGTGGAAGCTCGGAAAGATGACCATGTTCAGCACGGCGGGCTAGGGACAGCCCGCCCTATCCTCGCTACGCGAGCGTACTTGGTTACATGCTTGAGGCCGTCACGCGGCTAGAACTTGTCGTGAATGACGACGACGTCATCGGAGAGGCGCGGCCCACGATCCCAGGCGGGCTTGGTCTGCTTGCCGACGGTGATCATGAAACTCAGGACGGTGTCTGGCGGCAGGTTGATCAGCTTGGCCACTTCCACCGGATCAAAGCCGACCATCGGGCAGGAGTCGTAGCCGAATTCCTTGCAGGCGAGCATCAGCGTCATGCCAGCCAGGGCGGAGGAGCGGATGGCTTCGTCGCGGATGAGCTGATCCTTGCCTTCATAGAACGGCTTGATCATCGGCCCAAGCATCTCCTGCACGGGTTCGGGGGCGTGGCTCCAGTAAAGCTTCGGGTCGGCTTCGTGGGCTTTGAGGTCAGCGCACATGATGAAGAGGACGGACGCATCCGTGACCTGAGCTTGATCCCAGGCATTCGCGCGGATTTGCTTCCGCAGTTCAGGATCGCGCACCACCACCAGTCGGTAGTTTTGAATGTTGAAGGAGGAGGGGGCGAGCTTGACCAAGCGGATGAGTTCGGCCAATTCCTCTTCGGGCATGACGTGGGTAGGATCGTAATGTTTAACGGAACGGCGTTCTTCGATGGCTTCTTTGATGTTCATAGCGATAGGGTATTTATCTTGAAGTAAAGGTAATTACTCAAGCTTTAGCACAGCTTGTTAACAGCGCAACTGGGTTCCTTCATTTACCCGTCGGTGACCGCCAGGCGACCACCGACATCCTCTCGACGTACTATTTGGCCGCCAGGGCTGGCGGGAACTTTTCCTTCATCCATGAGATCACGTCGGCGGCCTTGGTGTCTTTAGCGTAAAGCCAGAAGTCGCGGGTTTGCGCGCCTTGGGTCTTGTTGCCGTAGAGGTCGGAGAAGGCCCAGCCTTCGCGAACTGCGTTCGGTAGGTTCAAGGTGCCCACCGCTTTCGGGACGAAGGAGACGGCGGTATCTTTCCCGTCGGAGTAGACGTAGGCGTGGAAGGTTTCCGCCAAGGGGAGCAGCTCGACGAACTTCTTGTTCTCCAGGTGCCAAGCCAGGTTAGAGAAGGCAATGGAGTTCGGCGCGATGTCGCCGGTGGGCTGCATCATGTCGTAATCGCCGCGCCAGAAGCCACCGTTGTTGAGGTGGTAGAGGAAGTACTTAGCTACACCATTGGCCAGCATGCTGTTCCAGGCGCGGATCAGGTACTGGGCGTAACGCTCTTCCAGGCCGGTCATGTCGGCAATCGGCATGGTGGGGAGGATGTTGTGGGTATGGCCGCCGCCCGGGCCGCCCTCGGAATTCCAGATCGGCATGTTGGGATGGCCGTACTTCGCCAGGAAGGCTTTGGTGATGTCGATCACGTCCTCGTAACGGTCGCCCGGATACCCGCCAAGGCTGCGCTCGTAACTGTGGTAGGCAACCAGATCGATGTAGTTGAACATCCCGAGCTTCGCGCCTTCGTTATCGAATTTCGCTTCCTCGGTGTAGTGCGGGCCAATGTTCCAGGCTAACTTGACGTCGACTTCGTCTTTCTTCAGGCGTTCGTAGACCGCCTTCGTCATGCGATAAAGCCGATCCGGCTCGGAGTGGATGAAGGTGCCATCTTCGCGCTTTCCATTCGTGAAGAAGGAAGCGAGGAAAGGCTCGTTCCAGGTCTCGTACGTCTTGATCGTGTCTTCGTAACGCTTGGACATCGTGGCCGCGTAGTCCGCCCAGGCCTCGATGTGATCGTCATTGATCGCGTGGGTGAGGTCTCTCCAGCCGGTCTTCTTCTTGGTTACCGCCGTCATGTTAGCCCAGTTTGGCGGATGACCGTAAATGCCCAGGACGGCGAGGTGGTTCTCTTTGTACCAGCCGACGAGGTCATCAAGTTTGCTCCAGTCATAGGGATCGCCGGGATTCGGTTGGACGTAGATCCAGCCCATCTGGAAAGAGCGGACCCAGTTAAAGCCGAGACGCTTCGCCACGGCCACCATGGCGCTATCGGCCGAGACGTGGACGCCAAAGGGCGAGGCCAGGTTCATCTTCCCCCAGGAACGCGGCACACGAATCCGGTGCATGACGGTCTCAGCTAGTTTGGAGAGCGGTGCGTCATTGGCATCCAAGGCTTGAATGCGGACCCAGTACGTGCCGAACTCAGGAAGTTTCAACTGATCGGGTTTCCAGCTGAGTTCAACGATGTCCTTGTCGTTGGGTTGGAGCTTTTGAGTGAAGGAGTTTTTGCCTTCGTAACCCGTGTACATGTAGGGCTCGAAGTCCACCTTTAGTTTGGCACCTTCTGGTACCTCGCCCAGCACCCCGACATTGAGGCCGAAGGTCTCGCCGGGGAAGTAGAGGTGGTAGAAGTTTTTCCGGTCCGGCGGGATGAGGGTCAGTTCCAAATCATCCGCCCGCTCGAAATTGCCGACGCGTTCGCCAACTTTGACGGAGGCGCCATCGAGCCAGACCACGTCATTGTTTTTGACGTAAAGCTCCATGATGTAGAAGCCGTCGGCGTGGTACGGTAGCTTCACTTTGTGGAAGTAGCGCTTCCATGTATCAGTCAGCTGGTGGGTTGTGCCCCAGTCACCGACGTAGACTTTTTCTGAAGGAGGGCCAATTCGCGTGGCGAGGAAGGTGTCCGGTGTTTTGGCTTTGGCCCAAATGCTGACGGAGTGCACGCTGCCCGGCTTGCCCTTAAACGGCATGCGCAGGATTTGGTGTTCGCCGTCACCCACGATCTTGAGTGAAGGGGCACCGGTTGGTCCGGGGGTCTCCGGATCGCTGGCGTAATCGCCGTAGCGGTACTGGCCGGAGTTCTGGCTCCACGGACGTTGATAGCCGAAGGGGAAGGAGCTGTTCGGCAGGAGATTGCCTTCGATTGCTTGCGCAGTTTCGACCTGATCCTTCGGCAGGGCCGTAATGGTGAAGTCATCGATGTCGTAGGTGCCTGGGCGAGGGAACTCCAGCACCAGCTGGGCCGTTTCGTCGTCCGGCATGGGCGGGACGAGGAACTCCTTGACTCCCCACTCCGGACTGGCTCCGACGTTGGCCTTCCAGTACTTGGAGAAGGGGTTGGTGCTTTTACGAATCGCGAGGATGAAGTTGCTGTTGGTGGGGGATTTGACCGCGACTTTGATTTTCAGGAAGTGCTCGCTCGAGGCTTTGAAGTTATCGATCCGCAACATGGCGTAGCCGCTCCGGACTTCGTCCACCTCGACGGAGAGCGTGCCCTGGCCGTTGAAGTTCATCGCGTCGAGCTGCTTGTAATCGACGTCCACATCAGCCCAGTGCGTATCCTCGGTAAAGCCGGCTGGGATGGCGCCCGTGATTTTGCCTTTCGTGTTGGCGGGGGGCTGAACCGGGAGGAATTTTTCCTCGAAGTCGAAGGTGTAGAGCTCGGCTTCTTCCGGCGCCTCTGGTTCCGGTATGTTGTCGCCAGCGTAGGCTTTGATGGAGCGCACGTTAATGGTCTGCGCTTTGCCGCCCATCTGCAGGAGGAAGCTGATCCTCTTAGGATCCAGATCCTGCGGGGCGCTGAGGGCCAGATCGAAGGTCTGGGGCTTGGTGGTCAACGGGATGGATTTATCGCCCGCCAGGGTGGGCCAGGGCGCTTCATTGAGCTGGACCTTGGCGCGAATTTCCGCGGCGCCACCGTCAGCCGCCTGGCCGTCGAGGACGTAGCGGATGAGGATGGGGGTACCCTCCGCGATTTCGTCCGCGTTGGAGAATTGGAGGTTAATCCGGTAGGCGTGCTTGGGGTCTGGCTGCTTGACCTGCACTTGCCAGAACGCCTCGCCGGTGGTGTCATCTTCCCGCGACTCCATTTCGGCGATGTCTTCGGCGGAGGTGTCGCTGTTCGGGTCGCCTTCGGCGTGGAGTTTTAGTTCCGGGACAACTTGCTCGCCGTCAAAAGGAATCGGGATTGCGAAGGCCGGCGGCAGGGTGAAAAGAAGCGTGATGCAGGCAAAGAGCCCGCCCAGGGGAGATCGGAGGTCGCGTAACATGGTTCTGTGAGTCAAAGCAGCAAAGGTCACGATAGCTTCGAGGTCAGGTGGCCACAAAAAAAAGTTAGGTTTATCAGTAAACCTAGCCCTTTGCTGCCCTCCCTCAAACAAGCCAGTCGAACCTTGAGTATGTGCTACCCAGAGCTACGACACAAATGACCTTCAATCGAACACGTTGATCGATTCGCGGAGGCGAACAAGACTTCGCGAGGGTTAAGGTAATCTGGCGGAAAAGGGTGCGCCCGGGGAGAATCGAACTCCCGCGTTCAGCTTGGAAGGCTGACGTTCTACCATTAAACTACGGGCGCAATGGAACATGTGCTCGGCGAGACGCGGCACCTTCGGGCCGACCTCATGGAGAGCAGAAGTCCATCATTAAACCTTTTGCTTCGGCGCTTGGCAATGCCCAATCCTCGTCGCCGGGTTGCCAAGAGAGAGGCAACGGCCTAATACTGAGGAAATGCCGGCGGAGCATCCACAACCGAAGGGCGGTTATTTTTCCTCGCCCTTGCCACCTCCTCACCGTAAATGGTGGGCTCTCTTGGCGCTGACGATGATCGCCTGTTGGTTGGTCGCGGCCTTTTTGAATCTGCACTTTTTCTCGACGCCTACTTTGGATGGCTGGTGCTACTTTGCTCCGGGGGCCTTCGCGGACTATCCCTTCCAACTTCGCAGCCCTTTGTTGGGCGATTTTGCCGGGCTCGACCAAGCCTGGGGGCTGCATTGGCCGGGGGTGGTGGCGCTCCATACACTGGTGCTTTTTCCCTGGCCGGC
>CAWUJC010000209.1:0-5374 GCA_963922355.1 uncultured bacterium
TTCGATCCGAACCGGGTTGATCGAATTCACAATCTCGTAATGGGCCAATTCGCCCAACTCGCGCACGATGCGGAGGGCGTCATCGAAGTTGCCTTCGATCGCGACGATCTCCGCGCCGTACATCCGGGCTTGGGCCAGCTTGCCCAGCGCGATTTTGCCGTCCGGAATCAAGACGGCCGCTTTGAGCCCACCGCGCGAGGCGTAGGCGCTAGCCGCCGCCGAGGTGTTCCCTGTGCTGGCGCAAATGACGATCTCCGCGCCACGCTCCTTGGCCTTACTCATCGCCATGGTCATGCCGCGATCCTTAAACGAGGCCGTCGGGTTCAACCCCTCGTACTTGAGGTAAAGCTCACCGTCGAAGCCGATCGCCTCGGCCAGGCGGGGGGCGTGCATCAGCGGCGTGTTGCCTTCCAGCAAGGTCACCACCGGAGTGGCGTCGCTCACCGGCAAGCGCGCCCGGTATTGCTCGATCACTCCTGGCCAGGCGTTCACGATAAATCCTCCACCCGCAGGCGAACCGGCGGCGCCTGGACAATGTCCAGCGCGGTGATTTCATCCAACGCGGCGGCAAAGACGCTTTCAGTCGCGTCGTGCACCATAAAGATCAACGTGGCCGTCCCGCCCTCTTCGCTTTCGTCCTGATGGATGGAAGAAAGCCCGATGCCGCGGCGGCCAAAGACGTCACAAAGCTTGGCCATCACGCCAGGCTTATCGATCACGCTCAAGCGCAGGTAGTAGCGCGAGACAATGTCGGCCATCGGCTTGAGGTGGTACTCGGTATCTTCCGTCGCGATGGGCTGCCAGGTGCGCGACTCCGGGAAGTGGGTGGCGATCTCCGCAATGTCGGCCAACACGGCGCTGGCGGTGGGGCCGTCGCCCGCGCCCATGCCGTAGTACATGGTGTTGCCCACGATGTCGCCGCAGACGTAGAGGCCGTTGTAAACGCTATCGACTGCCGCGAGCGGGTGGCCCTGCGGAACGAGCGTCGGGTGGACGCGCACTTGCACGCCCTTATCTTCGTCACACTTGATGACGGCGAGCAGCTTGACCTCGTAACCGAGGCGACGAGCCATGAGCAAATCGCAGCGCGAGATATCGCGAATGCCTTCGGTGTGCAAATCATGGCAAGGTACCCAGAAGCCGTAGGCTAGCGCGGCGATGATCGCCGCCTTGTGCGCGCTGTCGTGGCCGTCCACGTCAAGCGCTTCGTCGGCTTCGGCGTAGCCCGCTTCCTTGGCATCGACCAACGCCGTGGCGTAATCTTCGTCCTCGCGCAGCATGCGGTCGAGGATGTAATTGCAG
The DNA here is from genome assembly GCA_963922355.1 of uncultured bacterium. Lineage (GTDB taxonomy): Bacteria > Verrucomicrobiota > Verrucomicrobiia > Methylacidiphilales > UBA1321 > CAWUJC01. The sequence goes on from CAWUJC010000209.1 coordinate 1,303, forward strand.
GTGCCATTGACGATGCCGTAAATTTCCCGCAGCCGGTTGGCGATGAGGCCCTCGCGCTGCGCCTTGATGTACGGGATACCGCCAGCAACGCTGGCTTCAAAGAGCAACTGGAGGTTCTTCTCCAGCGCCAACTCAAAAAGCTCGTGCCCGAACTCGGCCAACAGAGCCTTGTTGGCCGTCACCACGTGCTTGCCGTTTTCCAGCGCGGTTTTGACCAGCAAGTAGGCATCGGTGGTGCCGCCGATCAGCTCGACCACGCAGTCCACTTCCGGATCGGTAACCACATCCTTCCAGTCCGTCCGGTTGACGCTTTCGGGCACGCCGAGTTCGGCCGCACGCTCCGGGCGGCGGGCCACGGTGCGCGTCACTTCAATATCCGCGCCGGTGCGCAGCTGGATCTGGCCATGGTTGGCGTGGAGATGGCGCCAGACGCCACCCCCCACGGTTCCCAGGCCAATGAGGGCGATACGAAACTTCTTCATGCGGGGAAAAGGAGCATGACGCTAGCCCAAGCGCATGGCAAGCGGCAAGCTCGGAGGTGCGCGTGATGCTATTTCCCTTGCGGAAAGGGGCGCTTTCCCCGTCTAATGCCCCCATGCTGGACCTCCCCCTCCTGGCCACTACCGTCGACATCACCCTGGGCCCCGACGCCGAGCAAGGCTTCATGCACCGCGAGCTCTTTGTGTTGCTTGGCGCCAGCGTCTCGCCCTGGAAGCTGATCGGCTACCTTGGCGTCCTGCTTTTTGCCAGCCGCTGGGTGGTGCAGCTCTGGGCCACGACCAAGCACCGCAAGCCCACCTTCCCGATTCTATTTTGGATTCTTAGCGTCTCCGGCAGCCTTATGCTCTTGGCCTACTTCATCTGGGGCAAGAACGACTCGGTCGGCATCCTGGCCAACGCCTTCCCCTTCACCATCGCCTGCTATAACCTCTACCTCGCCATCTTCGGCCACGAAGGGGTGCTGCATCTAAAGCGGGAACGCGAGGCCGCCGAAAGAGAGACATCCGCGAAGTAAAGGTAGGGCGGGCTGTCCCTAGCCCGCCGGAAGTGACCTAAAGACTGGCAACCATCCACCGGATTCCTGTGTCGCAAGCGCGTCACGTGTGATAAAATTTAAATGTAGTGGTAAAGAATAAGCAAAACCTACCGGAGTCTGGGCTTCGATACGTGAGGAACATCGGACTCTGTATTGTGACGTTCTTCTTTTTGGTCATACTTGGAGTCTATGGCTACAGATCTTTTATCCATGAATATTACCCTCCGGACGTAACCATTAAAATCCGGACCGGCCAAGCCGTCAGTAATGCCCGCAAATTGGGCACAGTCCTGTATCACTATGCGAAAGATCACGGCTTCCAGTATCCCGAGGGAAATAGTTCAACCGAGGTCTTTAACCATCTCATGGAGCAGGGCTATCTCGCACCTGAAAACGCCGCGAATCTCTACATTCGCGGCATGCCGGGAAAAGAACCTTTCCGCACCGAACAGACCTGGTGGGAGTGGATGACCGGAACGCCAGCTCCCACCCAGCTAGAAGCTAAGCATGTCTGCTATGATGTCATTGCTCCGCTCACCCACAGGGATCCAGACGGTATGCCGATGATCATTTCCACCGGCTGGAAGCTCAATTTTGAACCGGGAGCTCTTCCGCAAGTGCGCGATCAGAAGCTCCTCGATATGCCTTGGCTACAAGGAGGCATGTTAGTCTACTATAAAAGAAACGTGTGCTTGATTTTGGGAGCGAGCTTCCTGGATGGGTCAGCGAAACCTTCTGGCATTCATCAACTCATCCCCGAGGAGATCGATCCCACCAAGACCTACCGCCAGTTGACGCCCTAGTTGCGGCAGCGTGACGCTGCATCCAAATTTTTGGTAGCCGTCGATGTCCCGATCGACGGTGCGCGTGCCGGTTTTTTTCCCGTTTATCGACCTCCGACGAGGACATCGGAGGCTACCAACGCAAGCCAGCGGCATTGCTAATGTGATGTGCGGCGGAGCGGAAGCTCCGCCCTCCGCTGCTGGGCAACACTTATCCCTTTTGCCTTTTGCCTTACCTACTTCTGTTTCAGCTGAAAGTGGCGTTTCTCGATCACGCCGGGATCGGGGATGACCTCGGACTGCGCGTCCTCGTAGCCCTCGGCTTGGATGCCAATGACCAGATTGGCGGCGGGCACGTCGAGATTCACGCGGTAGAACCCGTAGCCGAAGGGCATCTCGTCGGTGTTGAACCAATTGACCGTCGCGCCACCGTCGTTGGAAGAACCCAGCAGCACGCGAAAATTCTTAATCGGTTGATCCGTGGCGGCGTCCGTCACCTTGCCGCGCACGATCCGCTTGGCGCTCAAGACCACTTCTTGGTCGGCGTCAATGGCGAGCGGCAGACGGTTAGAAAGGAAGCCGTCCTTACTGATGCGGAAGAGCACCTGGTCCTCCGGCGCTTCGTTCCAGGAGAAGTAGCCGTTGGCGTCCGTCGTGGCGACCGGCGTGATGTCCACGGTGCCGCGCCACAGCTCCATTGAGATCGTGGCCCCGGGCACCGGCTTGCCTTCCGGATTCACCACCCGGCCAAAGACGCGCTGCGGCTTTTCTAACGGCACTTCGATGAGCGGAGCTTCACCTTCCAACTCGTAGCGGATCAGGCCCGGTCCCTTGCCCGGCGCATCGGCCAGCAACGTCATGGTGCCGTCTTCCACGGCCGGGAAGAAGAAGCGCCCTTCCGGATCGGTGTTCGTCACCGCGGCCCGAGCGTTGCCAATCCGCGGCGCACGGATTTTGACGCCAGCGTCGGCCACGGGTTGGCCGTCCGGCCCAATCACGCGGCCCACGACCGAGGCGCCCGTATCCAGTGTGATAACATTTTGCTGAGCCAGGAGGGTGGTCTCTTCTTGGGTCTCCGGGATGATGTTGACGATCTTCTCCACGTAGAGCGGATGCGTGACCTTGATCCCCAGCGCTTCGAGATTTTTCGGCGCTTGCCCGTAGCTCCAGCGGCCAGCGTTGTCGGTCGTCACCGTCTGCTTCCAGAGGTGGGCATCGACAATGGGCGAGCCCTCCTGATGACGAGTGCGCTCGGCCAGAAGCAGCGTGACTTTGGCCTCCTCCACCGGTTGACCGAGATCGTTGACGATCTGCCCGCCAATTGTGTGGCCGGGTTCCAACCGCAGATCAAAGGCCGTCGGCACCGGGAAGCTCTGCTTCTTCTGGTACCAGCGCGCGCGTGTGGGAACGTACAGCGGGTGCGCGGCCGTGATGGTCAGGTACGTCGTCTCCGCCTGTGGCAGCCCCGCCATGACTTTGCCGTTCTCATCCGTCGTTACCTTGGCCGAGCCCTCCCGGCTGATCGCGCGGATTTCCGCCCCCGGGATCGGCTGGCCGGTGGTGGCATCCAGCACGCGGATCGACATCTCGACCCCGATCTTGGGCTGCGCCTTCTTAAACTTTTCCGTCGGGTCGTCTTCCAGCTTATCGACAAAACCCTTCATCCCGCCCGCCGCGTGGGCCTGGGTCGTCAGGGCCAACAGCCCGGCAAAGATGAGAGAGAAGGTCCGGCTCATTTTTTCTCCTGTGGTGGGATCGGCACCTGCACTTCCGAAATGAGGAACATCGGCATCGTCCAATCCACGTTGCTATAGTACACCACGCGCGGCGGTCCAATGGCAGGAATCTTTTGCTCTTTGAGAAAGGCGCGAATTTTCTCCAAGGCTTTCCGCTGGTTCTCAAAGGTGTAGGCCCCTTGGAAGGCGTAGCCCGCCACGGTCGTCTCCGGCACTTCCACCACGCCGATGTCCTTCTCCCGCGGCATGGGAAAACGGCCGGAAGGATCCATGATCAAATGCACCTTCAGTATGGTGGGCGAATCTGGCGCCGCTTTTTCCCACTTCGGGTAATTCACAATAATCGGGTAGCGGATTTCGTCGCCCGCCGCCTTCACGTAGCGCGCTGCCTTGCGGAAGCCAGCGTGCCAGTCTTCCTCCACGTTCGCTTCGTAGACCGATTCGGCCGCCGGGTAGCCCTGCAGCACGCGGATTTCCACCTCGTCGAAGGGGCCTGGCTTCATCGGGTCGCGCGCTAA
>CAWUJC010000210.1:0-5367 GCA_963922355.1 uncultured bacterium
GAAGCCCGGCAGCAGAATCATGCGCAGGAGGACGCCGACGCTCACCTCCGGCCAGCGAGGCGCGAGGCTAATGTCGCCGCGCAGATCGCAGGCGGTGGCGCCAATGAGCAGGAGGCCGAGCGGGATAGCGCAAGCACCCAGCATCTCGAAGGTGCGCAAGACGACATCCGGCACGTAGACGTCGGAGCCAGTGAGGTTGATCGACACACCCAGCACGACCGCGATGACCGGCGCCCACTGGATACGCTTCCAACCCTCGCGCCAGCTCCCGCCGCGCAGCACCATGACGCCAAGGGTCCAGATGGAAATCTCCGTCCCGATGTTGAAGAGGAAGAGTACGCCGAGGGTCTCGCGGCCAAAGAGGGCGAGGACGAGCGGGATGGGAATATAGCCGTAGTTGTAGAGCCCCACCGCGAAGGCGTAAGTCCGTCGACTGATATCCGGCAAGCCCAGCATCCGCGCCGCGCCCCAGGCCAGGGCGATGCCAATCGCGACGGTGCCGTAGCCGAGCAAGGGCCCCATGATGAGGTTGACCGGCTGCGTGGCAAAGGTGTTGCCGATCAGGGAATCGAGGATGAGGCAGGGCGCGAGCAGGTTGACCAGCAGGCGCAGGAGGCTGGCGTCAGCCTCAGCCGTGAGGATGCCACGCAGGCGCACGGCAATCCCGGCGGTGATGACGAGATACACCGGGATGGCAGCAAAGAGGACTTGGAGGAAGGTCTCCACGGATAGCCACGCTGACGGCTCCCCGCATTTTCGCCAAGCCTATTTCGCCTAGACGCTCTACCTACAAGGGTTCGTGGCTTTGCGGGAAGAGGATGCGGCAGCAGACTTCGGGCAAGCGACGGGCAATCAACCACAAGCAAAAAGCGCCCAAGCCGTAGAGAAGCAAGGGCCAGAACATGACGGCCCCGCTCGTCCAAGAACCGAAAAGGTTGATAAGCAAGAGCACGAAGAGGCCGAAGCAAATCAGCTGAATGGATTGCTTGATGTCTTTCTCTTCCAGATAGAGCAACAAACGCCAGGCAATCCACATGCCGACCAGCCCAAAGGCGGTGTACGGCAGGCCGAGGATAAAGTAGGTGGCGTTGCCGCGCGTCGCGCCGTCGGAAAGGAAGCCGATACCAGCAATAAAGAACACGATGCCGAGGAGCACCGCCGCCACGCCAGTGGCGTAGAAGCTAAAGCGCACGAACAAGACGAGGAAGTCTTGCGGCCGGTATTTGCCGGTGCGTTGAACAGGCATACGCGCTTAGATGACGGTGCCGTCCTTGAGCACGGCACCCTTGGGGATGCAGACAATGCCGTCGCGGATGTAGAAATTGTCCCCGTCCATGTCCTTGGGCTTGTCGGCCGGGCTGATCTTGACGTTGTCGCCGATGCGCACGTTCTTATCGATGATGGCGCTTTCGATCGAGCAGTTGTGGCCGATGCCCATCCTGGGTTCACCGCGTTCGGCGGCTTCCGCGCGGGCGGCGTCGGTCTCGAAATAGTCCAGCCCCATAATGACCGTGTCCTTGATTGAGGTGCCCTCGCCGATCCGAGATCGTACGCCCACGATACAGCGCTCCAGCTTGGATTCGAGGATGATGCAGCCGTCGGCGATGATCGCGCGGTCCACGTCACTACGCTGTACCTTGGAAGCCGGGAGGTAACGGGCGCGGGAGTAGATCGGCGCCTCAGCGTCAAAGAAGTTAAACTTCGGCACCGGCGCAGCTAGGTCAAGGTTGGCGTCGTAAAAGGCGCGGATGGTCCCGATGTCCTCCCAGTATCCTTGGAAGACGTAGGAGTAGACGTTGTGGGTCTTGATCATGTCCGGGATGATGTGCTTCCCGAAGTCGGTCAGATCCTTGTTCTCTAGGGATTCGTCCAGCGCCTTGCGGTTGAAAACGTAGACGCCCATCGAAGCGAGGAAGACATCGCCGGGATGTTCGGTCTTGATCGTGGACCGGATCGGCTCTTCCACCTTGAGCGTCTCGAGCACCGCCGGGTCCTTCGGTTTCTCGACAAAGCGGGTGATCTTGCGATCGGAATCAATCTCCATAATCCCGAAGGCGTGGCAGGCCTCGGCCTGAACCGGGACGGTACCAACAGTGACGTCCGCACCGGACTGAAAGTGCTGCATGATCAACTTCTGGTAGTTGGCGCGGTAAAGCTGGTCGCCACAGAGGATGAGCACGACCTCGTACGGATGGGAGGAAAAGTGCTGCATGTTCTGGCGCACCGCGTCGGCCGTGCCCTGGTACCAGGACTCGTCGCCCTGGGTTTGCTCCGCTGCCATAATCTCGACAAAGCCGTTGGTGAAATTATCGAAGCGGTAGCTGGCGTGAATGTGCCGATGCAACGACGAGCTCTGGTACTGCGTGAGCACAAAGATGCGCTGCAACTTGGAGTTGATGCAGTTGCTGATCGGGATGTCGACCAGGCGATACTTGCCAGCCAGGGGAACGGCGGGCTTGGCGCGGTCTTTGGTCAGCGGGAAGAGGCGAGTGCCGGCGCCACCACCTAAAACGATGGAGATGACGTGACGGCTGGAAAAGTCGGTATCGGGTGAGACGTCCATGCTACCCACGAACCTACGAAGCCGATTTCGCGGTGGCAACGCCGGAATTGCCACCAAGGGTATTTTTTCGGGGCCAGGTTAACAAACGACCCAGCCCCAGCAATCAGAACGACTTATACTGGAATTAGCGGCGCTGACGGCGGCGGAGAGCCAGGAGGCCAAGGCCACCGATCAACATCGCGGCGCTGGTCGGCTCCGGGACGAAGTCTGCTTCGTTAAGGAGCGTGATGGTCAGCGTGTCACCGCCCTCCACCTGCACGGTGGGTGTCAGGACGGTGTCAGCAATGAAGTCGTTGAACGGAAAACTGTAGATGTCGTCGAAGTACTGGCTAAAGACGTTCGCCCAAGCGTTGTAAAATGGATCATCCGGCTGGATTTGGCTGAAGTACTCAGTTGCCTGCTGCTGCTGCTCACTGGTTAGCGAACCGTAGGCAGCACTAAGTGTGAAGCCGAAATTGAACGGAGCCATAACATCACGTGAAATGGCGGAAAAGACATTATTGTCACCCGTGTTGCCGGTGGGGTTACTGCCGCCGCTGTCCGAGGTATAGGCGTAGGTCATCACGTTGCGGTAAAGCACTTCGGAAAACTCGTCCGGTGTCAGGCTCGCCGTCATGGTAAAATTGCCCACCACCGTCGCGTTGCCGTCGATAGTCAGCGTTGAACCGTCGTAAGTAAGCGTCGTCACCGTGTACGTCTGATTCGCAGTGGCGCCCGAACCGCCACCCGAATACATATTCATGATCTGGATATTAGAGGCTTGGTTGCCGCTGTTGGGGAAAGCCGCGTTAATGTAGTTGTTAAAGCTCGGGTACTTGTCTGACACACTACCGAAAGCACCCGAGGCATTGGAGGGGCCGACCACGCGGGTAATCGTGCCGGCAGCCGTGTTACTCGTGCTGTTGCGTACCACCGTGGTGTTGGCCGAGTTACCCACGTTGGAGGTGGAGCTAGTCAGGTTGGCTAGATCCGTCCGCAAGTTGCTCAAATTGACGCCGGCCTTCGGAATGCCACGGTTTTGGCTCGGCTGGCTGGTGGTGCTGTTGAGGCTAACCGGGAAAGAGTACCAGTTGATGTAGGTAATATCCGGCGAAGCCTGGGTGGCGTTACCGCCAAATTCGATAATCTGATACTGATTCGAGTTAAAGTCTGTCGGGTTCGGCGCTCCGCCACCAAGATCGGAGTTACCGACGTAGAGATTGCCGCCCCAGTCGGTCGGCATGTTGTTAATCGTCGTACCAATATTACCCTGGGAAAGCTGGTAGGTATTGCCCACCGAGATGGACTGCCCACCACTCCACGTCGGTGCGGAAGAAAAAGCGGAGCCGATGAACGTCACGTACAAATCATCGAGGGCCGAGTTGCTGCTGTCGTTAACGATATCCACCGTGTACAAATCGGCGGCGGACACCGGCAGGAGTTGAACGGTGAGCGCCAAACAGCCGGCGACGGCAGAACGAGTACGTGTGAAGAAGGACATAGGGCAGATGATGTAGGTGCGTGATATGGTTCTAACCTAAAGCCACAGACCTTAGCAAGCGGAAGAATGCCGGGTTACTCGATTGTAACGTTGGACCAGGATGACCATACCTACTTTTCCGTTGTGAAGCTAGCGCACGGCAGCTTTCTCCTTGACTAGCGCGACCCATTTGTCTGTCGACCTTAGCACCGAGCCAGCAACGGGACCGCTTGCTATTGGCGAGATAGCTCTTAGCGTAGCCATTACTATGTGTGGCATCGTGGCTTATTTAGGCGAAAGCGATGCGCAGCCTCTCCTCCTCGACGGCCTGCGCACTTTGGAATATCGGGGCTATGACTCCGCTGGTTTGGCCATCCTTAATGGCGTCGGCCTCCAGCTGGAAAAGAAGAAAGGGCGCATCCAGAACTTGGCCGACGCCCTGGCCCCGAATCCCTACAAAGGCAACCTCGGCATCAGCCACACCCGCTGGGCCACGCACGGTCCGCCCACCGACGGCAACGCCCACCCGCACCTCGACCAAACTGGCAAGCTCGCACTCGTCCACAACGGTGTGATCGAGAACTTCCAGCGTCTGCGCAAGCTTCTCCAGGAGGAAGGACACGAGTTTAAGAGCGACACCGACACCGAAGTCCTCGCCCACCTCGTTGGCTTTCACTACGGCAAGCTGGAAGACGATACCGAAGACCGGCTCTACAAGGCGCTTTGTGCGGCGCTCAAGGAAATCAACGGCACCTATGGTGTCGCCGTCATCCATGCCGACCATCCCGGCCTCCTCCTCGGCGCCCGCCGCGGTAGCCCACTCGTTCTAGGTATCGGGGGCGACGAACACTTCCTGGCCAGCGATGTCGCTGCTGTGGTCAAACACACGCAAAAGGTCGTCTATCTCAAAGACTACGACGTCGTGACCATCCGCGACGACGACTTCGAAATCAGCTCCCTTACGGACGTGGAAGTCGATTACGAGATTAGCGAAGTCGACTTTGAACACAGCGACGCGGAGTTGGGTGACTTCCCCCACTACATGCTCAAGGAAATCTACGAGCAACCCGCCGCGATCGAGAACGCCTGTCGCGGCCGCCTGAACTTCGAGGAAGCCACCGCCAAGCTGGGCGGCCTCAACATGACGCCGAGCGAACTGCGCGACGTCGACCGTATCCAAGTCGTGGCCTGCGGCACGGCTCTGCACTCTGGCGTCATCGGCGAGTATGCCATTGAAGAGCTGGCCCACATCCCCGTGGACACCGACTTCGCCAGCGAGTTCCGCTATCGCAATTGCCCGCTGGACCGCAACACCCTCGTTCTGGTCGTCAGCCAAAGTGGCGAA
>CAWUJC010000211.1:0-5362 GCA_963922355.1 uncultured bacterium
CGGGGTATCAGTTCGTTCGGTTCGGCAAGGGGTTAAACATTGGCGGGGGTCAGGTCTTGGCCGCCCTTGGCTTTGGCCACCACGGCATTCTGCGGGCAGAAGTCTTCGTCCATGCCTTCCACGCTGTACTCATACGGTCCCTTGTCGACCACCGGAGGCTCGGGGAAGTTGCCGTGGCCGGCGGGAGTCGGAGCGGACCACTCCAGCGTGGTGGAATGCCAAGGATTGTTGTTGGTCTTCCCTCCCCACTTGAGACTAAGGAAGAAATTAAGAATGAAGGGAACCTGGAAAGCCAAGAGAGCAAAGGCGGAAATGCTGATGACTTCATTCCAGTAGACGACGTCTTTCGCCAAATCCCAGCTCGCGCCACCGTCGTACCAGCGGCGGTGCATGCCCGCCATGCCCTGGAGGAACATCGGCATGAAGATGAGGTTGATCAGGACAAGCGAACCCCAGAAGTGGACCTTGCCCCAGAACTCATTCATCGTGCGACCAAACATCTTCGGGTACCAGTGGTACACCGCGCCAAAGAGACCAAACATGATGCCCGGCGCCACCACGTAGTGGAAGTGGGCGATCACGTAGTACGTGTCGTGCAAGTACAGGTCGGTCGCGTTAAAGGCCAAAGGAATGCCGGTCAACCCCCCGATCCCGAACATGGGCAGGAAGGCGGTGGCAAACAGCATCGAGGTATTGAAGCGAATCGAACCACCCCAAAGGGAAATCAGCAAGGCCGTTACAATAATGACCGAGGGAATCGAAATGATGATAGTGGTGGTTTGGAAGAAGGTACTGACCACCGTCCCCATCCCGGTCAGGTACATGTGGTGGGCCCACACGATGAAGCTGAGGAAACCGAGGATGAAGACTGAGTAGACCAACGACTTGTAGCCCCAGATCGGCTTGCGGGTGTTGGTCGCGATGATTTCCGTGACGCAACCCACGGCGGGCAGCAAGAGAACGTACACCTCCGGGTGACCAAGGAACCAGAACAAGTGCTGCCAGAGGAGCGGGGCGCCGCCACCACTGATGTTCTGCGGTTCACCGTTGACCACCAACCCAGTGGGAAGGAAGAAGCTCGTGCCCGCCACGCGATCCATCAGCTGCATGATGGCGGCGGCTTCCAACGGCGGGAAGGCCAGCAGCAAAAGAAACGCCGTGATAAACATGCACCAGCAGAAGAACGGGAGGCGCATCCAGGTCATGCCCTTACAACGGAGCTGAATGGCGGTGGCAATGAAGTTCACCGACCCCAGGAGCGAAGAGGTGATCAGCAGAATCAGCGCTACCAGCCAGAGGCTCTGGCCGGTCAAGAGCATCGGCCATTCTTGCTGCCAGACCGGGAAGTTGCTCGGTAAGTCGGCCGTCGAGGCCAGCGGCGAATAGGAGGTCCAACCGCTCTTGGCGGCACCACCCGGCACAAAGAAGCTGAGGAAACCCGTCAAGCCACCAAGAAAGTAAACCCAGTAGCTGGCCATGTTGAGCTTCGGGAAACACATGTCTGGCGCGCCAATCTGGAGCGGCATGACGAAATTACCAAACGCCGCGAAGCCGAGCGGCACGATGGCCAGGAACACCATGATCGTGCCGTGCATGGCACCGAGAGAGTTGTAGAAGTCAGGGGCCATGACGCCACCGGGCATCTGGACATTACCAAAGAGCGTCTGCGTGAGCGGAATCGGCGCAAACTGCAGCTCGTTCATCTTGGTGGTGAAATAACCCGTGATGGCGTTGACCTGATATTGGGCATTCGCCACTTCCATGATGGCGGCGGCCATCTGCTCATCCGGGATGGTCGAGCCGCTGGACTTCTGCGCTTCGAGCGCTTGTAGGTTGGAGCGGACTTCCGCCAGCGTTTTAGCCGGTGCAGCAATCTCCGCCGCAAAACCGCTGACTAATCCACGGGCATCGCCAGCCAGCTTTTGGTCGACTTCGTTCTGACCAAGACCGGACAGAGCCTGCTTGACCGCTTCGGCACCCCCCATGAGTTTGGCGGGATCGCTTTCCCAGCCACTAGGCAGCGCGGCCCCAATCAGCGCTTTGACGCCGTCCTTGTAGGCGGTGTCTTGTTCCGTCGGTACGATGGAAGTCTCCGGGAATTTAGCCGGTTCAAACTGCTCTCCCCTGCCCTCTAGAATCGCCCAGGTGTACCCCGTCGCGTTGGAAATGGAGATGGAAATGTTGGTGCCGAAGCGTTCCAAGGTCAGCGGCTGGCCCGGATAAGCCAGTTGCCAACGCATCAGCAGAATGAGGATGAAGCCAACCAGCAGGAAGATCAACGACGTGAACATGTACTGGATGCCGATCATTTTATGATCGGTGGAGAACACATAGGTCGTCCAAAAATTGCCGTGATGGCCGTGATCGTGGCTGTCGTGTCCGTGATCGGTGTGGGAAGCGTGTCCGGTGCTGGTCTGCCCGGTGGCGGAGCCTGTCGTTGAGGCGTGGGTGTCGTCCATGACGTTCGTGGAGGGGGTTAGCTAATCGCCCTAGTGCCCTAGCTTAGCTGGGTTGTGTTTAATTCAGGATGTTTAGATTGTTTCAGAAAAGGCCCCGCGTTCCAAGCCGGGATGCCCTTGCCTATTTATATTCTTCAAGTTCGGCTTCGGTCCACTGGGCCGAGCGTCCGGCCGTGGCTTCTTTGATCGCCGCGACCTGCTCAGGCGTGATGGCCGAGGCATCGTTACCCCAGCTCTGGCGGATGTAGGTCAGGACGGCCGCAATGCCCTTGTCGCCCAGGCTTGGCCAGCCGACCATGTTGCCGCTCCAGTTCGCGGTAGAGCCGTTGATGGTAATCGGCCCTTGCAGACCATGAAGCAACACGCGGATCAGGCGTTCTTCACTGCCCGTGACCCAGTCTGAACCGGCCAAAGGCGGATTCGCCCCGGCGACGCCCAGGCCGTTGGCCCCGTGGCAAGCCGCACAGTTGCTGTACTGGCGTTCACCAATTTTAAAGAGAATCTCAGGCGTCAACTCGACCGGCCCCCCTCCTTGGGCTCCAGTCGTCACAACCGCAGTATCACCGCCAAGCAGACCAACGGGGGCGCCACCCGTTAACTCGTAACCACCTGGGCCGGAGGTAAAGCCACCGGAAAAGGCCATGAGGTAAGCACCGCCAAAGAAAAGCAAGAGCATGCAAAAAGCCACCAGCCACAGCGGGATGGGCTCCAAGCCGTCTTCCGGCTCTTCCTTCTCTCGGGTGATCGCGGCATGGAGCTGCGTCACGTCCGTGGACTCATCATAATCGATGGCGCGCGGATCGACTTCGGAAATCTTGTTGGGATCGTCACTCATGGGGCTTTACAGGTCGGAGGGAACCTCCGGCAAAGGATACTGACGCTTAAGGGAGAGCAAGTAGGCCACCAAGTCGCGAGCTTCTTGGGTCGGCACAATCTCATAACCCTGCGGAGGTGCCGCGCCTTCGGGCAAATCGGTCAAAGCATCTGGAGAGGGCTGGCCCTGGATTTCCCGCACTTCGTAGAGGAAGCGGTAGGCCGGCATGGTGGACCACGGCACGATCGCCCGCGGGGCATACAAGTGTTTGTGGTGCCAAGCGGCATCCGGCAAGCGAACGCCGGCGTTGGTCAAGTCTGGCCCGGTCCGCATGGTGCCGAGGAAGACGCGCTTCTCGCGAATGTAATCGCGCGGGACCGTGCGGCGGGTTCCCCAGCCGCGCTTGATGTCCGAGCCCTGCCGTTCCGGGCGGACTTGCTGCGTGTGACAATAAATACAGCCGTTGGCGGCGTAAACGTACATCCCCGCTTGGGCACTACCGGAGACCGGGGGCGGAACAATTTCTTCGCCAATGGCAGGAAGCTCGCTCGGGTTCTCAATCGGCTCGAGTTGACCAAACTGGGACCACGGCGCCAGCACCAAGCCCAGCCAAGCAAAGGCAAAGGTGCAGAACATCCCCACGAAAAGAGTCGGAAGCTTATTCATTAGTGAGCCCCTCCTTCGCTAACTTCCTTGAACAAGGTCGGCTTACCTGCCGGCTTGCCCAGACGCATGATCATCAGGAAGAAATGGTAGGCAAAAACGAAGTGACCGATGGTGATCAGCACACCAGAAAGGGAGCGTCCGTAGAGCCAAGGCAGTGTCCCCTTAACCACTTCTTCAAATGGCGTGTTGGCATCGGCGAGCTTAAAGCCCTGCCACAGGCCACCGACGGTCAGCACCAGGAGCATGAGCAGGATGCCGTAGAAGGTTGCCCAGAAATGCCACTTGATGAGTCCGGCCGAGCGCCACTCACAACCCACCAGACGCGGCACAATGTAGTAGATCGAACCGAACATGGTCATGGTGAAGAAGGCGTACATGCCCCAGTGGGCGTGACCGATGGTGTAATGCGTAAAGTGGGTGACTTCGTTCAAGCTGCGCAGGCTCATGGAAATACCCTGCAGGCTGACGAGGGTGTACATCATCGCCCCAAAGACCACGAAGCGGAGGGTCGGGCTGGAAGCTAAGAGCGCCCACTTCCCGCGCATGGTCATGTGATGGTTGATCGCGGTGACCACCACCGGGATGATCATCATGCAGCTCGCCACGATGCTGGCCGTAACCACCCAGGTCGGCAGCGGACCACCAATCAAGTGGTGCCCCCCGTTCCAACTGTAAAACAGAGCGAGCGACCAGAAACCCAAGGCTGAGAGGTAATAGCTATAGACCGGCTTACCGATGACCTTCGGAATGAAGTAGTACGCGGCAGCGAGACCAATCGGCGTGAACCAGAGGCCGAGGACGTTGTGGGCAAACCACCAATTAATAATGCCCTGGATAGAACCTTGAACCGGGAAAGCCAACAGCATGAGCTGGACAACTCCGTACAACCACGGGAACCAGAAAATGGCCCCCATCAAATACCACTGGGAAACGTAAACGTGGCCCGGTGCCCGGCGCGTGAACATCATCACGGCCCAGATCGCCACCAAAGCATAAGAGATAAAGAGCAACGGCGTGATGTAGGGCGGGAATTCCAACCACTCGATGGAGGTGCTATGTCCCCCCAGAATCGCCAGGGTACCAATCAAAACACCCAGATTCCAGAAGACGGCGGCGACCATCAGAATCGACGTCCCGACCAACTTGACCTGGCACAGACGAGCCATCAACCAAATCAAGACGCCGACACCAGCCGCCGTGGACCAGCCAAAGATGACGGTGTTAAGGTGAGCCGGGCGGACGCGACCGAAGGTCAACCAATCCGCATCGACGAGGAAACTCGGGGCCCACGGGAATTCCGGCCAGTGCATCTTGACCGACGCAAGCAGGGCCAACAGCGTCCCGATGAGCAGCCAGAAAACCGCCGACGCGAAGAACGTCATCACCGGGACCCGGCAGGACGCATCGATCTCGCTACGACGGG
>CAWUJC010000212.1:0-5327 GCA_963922355.1 uncultured bacterium
CCCGGCCATGCGAATGCGTTGGCCTTCCCGGACGCCGGGCGGAATCTTCACTGAGTAGCTCTCCTGGTCGCCGCCCGATTTATTTTTGCGTTTGAGCGTAACCTTGCGGGTCGAGCCATGGAGCGCTTCTTCCAACGTGACCATAATGTCGGCCTGGATGTCGCGGCCAGAGCGAGCCTGCGGGCCGCGCGGACCGGAGGCAAAGCCACCACCGTCACTCCAACGCGAGCCACCGCCACCAAAGAACGCTTCGAAGAAATCACTGAAGCCGGTACCGCCAAATTCAAAATCGCGAGCGTTGCCACTGCGGAACTCGTAGCCTTCAAAGCCGCCCGAGCCATCGGGGAAGCCACCCGTCTGGTAGTAGCCACCACCTGGTCCGCCGGCCGGAGCACCCTGGGCAAACTGCTCCCAGTTGGGGCCCAGCTGGTCGTACTTCTTGCGCTTCTCCACGTCGCCCAAGACTTCGTAGGCTTCGTTGATCTCCTTGAACTTCGTCTCCGCGACGTCCTTGTCTTTCGCCACGTCGGGGTGGTACTTGCGGGCCAGCTTGCGGAACGCTTTGCGGATGGTGTCCTCGTCGGCGCTCTTGCTGACGCCCAAAATCTTGTAGTAGTCCTTGTACTCCATGGCAGCGGAATCAGTATGATAAAAAGCTACGGAAAGAACGCTATGGTTTTTTTCGAGAGAAATGCGAGGCAGGCCGGGGACTGCCCGCCTTACCTAAGCAAAGCAACTCAATCAGCGGGTAGCCAAAGCAGAATTCGGAGGAGGGGCTAAAGCAACGCGGCACCCAGGGCTTCGTCCACCAGGCGATCCACTTTCTCGACGTAAAGCTTGGGCTTGGCTTTACGCTCCAGCCCGGCGGCGTTCATGTAGCGTAGTTTGCCGAAGACAGCGCGCTCAGTCCACGGGCGATCGTGCTTGCCGTAGCACCAGGCCACACCGGCGTAGGAATTGGGATCGCGCCCGTCCAAAAAGTAACGGTTGTTGAGGTAGAGCGTGGTGTCCCAGGCTTCTTCGGCGCTGGCCGACCACTCGATGATCTTCTTCCCCCAATACATCCGCATGTAGTTGTGCATGTAGCCGGTGAATTTCATTTCGCGCATAGCGGCGTTCCAGTACGGGTCGTGTGTCTCGGCGTTATCGAGTTGCTCGCGGGTGTAGAGATGCGTGCGACTGTCGCCGGCGTGATCGGCGATGGTGGCTTGGGCCCAGTCCGGCAGGCAGGTGAGCGAATCATAGTCCGGCGTGTAGTAGGTGAAGTTGAAGGCCAGCTCGCGACGGACGAAGAGTTCCTCGATGAAGCTGTCTTTATCCTCCTTCCCGCCGCTAGCCGCCTCGCGCGCTTCCACCGCCAAGGTCACCGGCGAGATATGCCCGTAATGGAGATACTTACTCATGTGGGAGACATCGCTGGTCTGCGGCTGATTGCGGTTCCCGTCGTACTGATTAAATTTTTGCGCCAGGAATTCTCGCCACACCCGGCGGGCTTCGGTTTCGCCGCCCGAAAACATGGGCACAGGTTGAACAGACTGGTCACATTTTAACTTTTCCAGCACACCGTCGAGATTGCTGAGATCGACGACTGATTTTTCTTTCACCTCAAGATCCAAAGATTTTTTCTTCGGCTTGGGCGTCGTGTGCTTTTGGCAAAAGCGGGAAAAGAGTTTATGGAGCTTGGGCCGAATCGTGTACGCGCCATACTCCGCCTTGGGGCTGGCAAGTTCCACTGGGACAATGACTTCGGTCTCCACCTGCCAAACCGGACACGGCGCTTGATCTGCAACCTCCTCCCGCCAGCGGCGCTGCTCCTGGAGATAGGCTGCGTCGCAGACCAAGAGACTCGCGTCTTTCGCCAAGCGCAACGCGACCTCGGACGGGCGGCCATAGACGGGAAGAAACTTGAGCCCCAATGTCTCCAAGTTGACCTGAAAATCAGCCAGACCTTGAAGGAGAAAATGGAAGGTACGCGCGGTAGCTTCGGGGAAGTCCGCCCACAATCCAAAGACGACCAAAACGCTTTGGTCCAATTGGTTAGCGCGGTGGATGGCATAGGCCAACGCCGGATTTTCTTCGATTCGCGGGGCTTCTGAACACCAATAAAGCACATACTTTCCGGCGACGTAGTCGTGCTCCGGGCAGTTGAGTTCGCGAAGGCGTTCAGGCTCGAGGGGAAGGTCCGGCATCGCACAAGGTAGTGTGCTTTCCGGGCGGTGCAAGATGTGACAATCAGGTGACGGCCAAAAAAGCACAAACCAGTTGGCACGGTCTAGGCTTCTCTAGTGGTCCCGAAGAAAGGAGATCACGTTATGACTAGACGCGTACGTTCCCAAATCGGGATGCTAAAAACCAACCGCCACTCTCACCTCTCTACCGAGTTTCGCGGACGAAAATCCGTGGAAAGTCGGCACGAGCGACGGCGAGTGCGGGAATGTCTCCGAGCCGGCTTTTGGCTGGAAGACGATTACTAATTTGTGAAGGGGGACGGCTGATACGGCCGGGGGAGAGTTCCCATGATGGTTAGGCACCGCGGGATTCTCCCCTGGCCAACGGCCAAAATTAGACCTTAACGTCGTGTAGCCTCCTGGCTTAGAGGAAGTATTTGCAGACGACGACGCCGAGGACAAAACCGACGAAAAGTCCTGCCCCCAGAAAAGCCAAGCACTTGTAAAACGCCACTTCGCTGGCTTTGACCATCGGGGAAGTTGCTTGGGGAGCAGCATTGGTCGCGGTAATAGGCTGAGCCGGAACCGAAGATCCGCTTTGGACGGCATCGCGCGACATCCGCGCCATGGGCGACATCGGTTGAACAATGACGTCGCTCTCTTCTTCCGCTGGAGTCGGTTGCACGTGGGCCTTGGGGAGACTGGGAGCGGGAGCCGCCGCAACCGGTTGTGGAGCAGCCGGCTGCACGGGCTGGATCTGAGCCGATTGCCTCGGCTCCGGATGCACAAATGCACCCGGTTTCGGTGAGGACTGGAGCGGCGCGTGAACCTTGGGAGCTGGAGCAGGTGCCGCGGCCATCCGTAAGGGCTCCATGGAGGTGTCATGCTCGGGCCGATTGCGTTGGACGGGCGCGGCGGTGTGACCGTTGGCTTCCCCCTCTAACGGCGGAAGCTTGAAGCTATCCGTCTGGCGATTTTTTTCCGCCGCTTTGATTTCTTCTTCCTGGTTGATGGTTTCCAGGATTTCGCCGGTATTGCGCTCGGGCGGCGTGCTTTGAGCAATGGCGTTGGCACGTTTGACTAAGCTGTTGACCTGCCGATGGGCATCGAGCACTTCTTTACTCGGAAGTTGAAGCGTCTCTTGAGCTGTCGATTGGTCGCCATTGACCATCACGCCTTGGGCGGAAACGATTTTTTGCTGGGGCAAATCCGGCGGTGAGATTTGAGCCGAGAGGGCGGAACGGGGAGGAAGAACAATTCCCGAGGCTTTCTTGGGTTTGACGGCTAAAAGATTCTTGGGACTGGCCGCACTATTTCCCCCTTCTTTGGGTAAATCCTTGGGTAAGTGACCAGAGGCGGTTGGGTTCGGTCCCAATTCGGCCGGCACAGATTTGCGCTTGGGCTCTTTTTCACTCTGAACCTTGCCTGGGGTCTTTCGCCGAGAGGATGAGATGTCTTCTTCCGTCTCGTTTTCGAGCCGAATATCAACGTCACCAAAACGGATGACCTGCCCAGGTTGAACTTGGACCCAGTCCTTGGCGGGAGAGCCCTCGACGGAGGTGCCATTGGTGGAGCCTAGATCAATGACCCAGACAACCCCTTCGGGCGAGTTGTGGAGATTGGCGTGATGCCGACTGACCGACCCCTCAGGAATGACGAGGTCCATAATCTCTTCCCGCCCGACACGGCAATCCCCCGGCTCAAGGACTTGAGCCTGATGGCTGGAAAGTTCTCTCAGTTTGTAATTCACGGGCAGGTCCTGCCGGGTAGGCTTTGCGTGCAGGATAGCGCCTTCGACAGCGCAGCTCAATATCTTATAGCTTAGGCTGTAAAAAAAGCAACCCTGATGTGGTTGCCCACATCAGGGTTGATAGAAACTGGCAACGACCTACTCTCGCACAGGCTCTACCTGCACTACCATCGGCGATGGCGCGTTTCACTGCCGTGTTCGGGAAGGGAACGGGTGGTTCCACGCCTCTGTTATCACCAGAGGATTATGCCCTATGTTTAGGAGATAAGGTCTCTGGTTCGTTGCCAAAATAATGGAAAGAACAACCGGATAACCGGAAGGTTCTCTGAAAACTACAAGTAGAAGTGGGTAACGCTGGACCAACTTAATTGCTTGGTGGCTTTCAAGCTCCTTGGGATCGACAAGATTGCCGCCCCCGAGGGTGCTTGAAAACTAGAACCATAAGCCGGTCGGATAATTAGTACTGCTTAGCTACACGTATTACTACGCTTCAACTTGCAGCCTATCAACGTGGTAGTCTTCCACGATCCTGATAGGGAGATCTGGTCTTGGGAGGAGCTTGGCGCTTAGATGCTTTCAGCGCTTATCTCTTCCGCACATAGCTACCCGGCGTTGCCCTTGACAGAACAACCGGAACACCAGAGGTGCGTCATTCCCGGTCCTCTCGTACTAAGGAATGAACCCCTCAAATCTCCTACGCCCACAGCGGATAAGGACCGAACTGTCTCACGACGTTCTGAACCCAGCTCGCGTACCACTTTAACCGGCGAACAGCCGGACCCTTGGGACCTTCTCCAGCCCCAGGATGTGATGAGCCGACATCGAGGTGCCAAACCGCCCCGTCGATATGAACTCTTGGGGGCGATAAGCCTGTTATCCCTAGCGTACCTTTTGTCCGATGAGCGACGGCAATTCCACATTCAACCGCCGGATCACTTTGGCCTGCTTTCGCATCTGTTCGACTTGTCGGTCTCACAGTTAAGCTCTCTTCTGCCAATACACTCGACGCATGATTGCCAACCATGCTGAGAGAACCTTAGCGCTCCTCCGTTACTCTTTGGGAGGAATCCGCCCCAGATAAACTGACCCGCTGCCATTGTCCCCCAACCTGCTAAAAGGTGTAGGGTTAGATGGCTCATGCAAAAAGGGTGGTGTTTCATTGGCGACTCAGCCAGAACCGAAATCCTGGCTTCAACGTCTCCCACTTACGCTAAGCATTTCGAACAAACCATCAGTAACAGCTTACAGTAAAGGTGCATAGGGTCTTTCCGTCCTGCTGCAGGTACGCGGCATCTTCACCGCGAATACAACTTCGCTGAGCATCTCTTGGAGACAGCAGTCAACTCGTTACACGATTCGTGCAGGTCGGAACTTACCCGACAAGGAATTTCGCTACCTTAGGACCGTTA
>CAWUJC010000213.1:0-5323 GCA_963922355.1 uncultured bacterium
TTGGATGACGACTTTGTCGTGAATCCGGTGGTGCAATAGCTTCAGTACCAAGGAGAGGATCTGTTCATCTGCGTCTACGACGGCGCCAACGACCACGGTATCTCGTATGCGTTTTCGCGGGACGGTCGCGCCTGGTCGAAAGAGAAGGTACTCGACCTTCCGTCTCCCGAGTGGATGCAGGGCGGAGCACGGACGCCGCTCGGGCTCATTCCGGAAGATGACGGCACGTCGACGATTTTCTTCACCGCGTTCGATGGGGAAAACCCGGAGAAGATCGAACCGCTCTGGCACGATGGCTTCGGCCAAATCGGCCGCGTCCGCGTGCGATTCATGTAACGATTGCGTGGCAATAATTAAAAGGTCTTGCCAGCTGAAAATGTGAGGATATGAAAGAGGACTGCAAGTTATACAATAGAATAACTTGTAACAACAACCTAACCTCAAACCGAAGGAGTCCTCGATGGCCGATGCTGCACCCGTTAACCCTGTTTTCACCACCCATGGAGCCTTTAGTTGGGCGGAGCTGATGACCACCGATGTCGAGGCCGCGAAACAATTTTACGAGCAGGTCTTCGCTTGGAAAATTAAAGAGATGCCCATGCCGGACGGCAACGGCACCTATACCCTCGTTCGGAGTGCGCTCCAAGACGAGAAGGACGGGATTGGCGGGATCATGCCCATGCCGCCGGAAATGCCGGCCGGCGTGCCGCCGAGTTGGACCCCCTACGTCACGGTCGACAACGTGGACGAGGCCGTGGCCAAAGCCACGGCCTTGGGCGGCGAAGTCGTCATGCCCGCGATGGACGTGGAAGGCGTTGGACGGATGGCCTGGATCAAGGATCCCCAAGGCGCCGTCATTGCCGTGATCAAGTACGTCCTGGAAGACTGCTAATCATCAGGAGCAATCTATTCTGACATGAGGGAGGTGGGGCTGAGGCCCTGCCTCCCAAGGTTTTTCGTTCATCACCACGAAGAAGGTGAGTCGGCGTACGCCACCTGAGCTGCTAATGTATGCAGATGTCAGAAGAAACAGAGAAAAGCGATCAGGCAGCTTCCAGGATATTGCAAGAGCAAGAGACCTTTTTTCTTTGGTCGTTGCTATGGCATCTCATCCTTGCCGGTCTCGTTGTGTGTTTCATTCATTTCTTCATTTCACCACTTCTTCCTTTTCTAGAACCCATTCCTGAAGATCAACTCATCAGCCAGGCAAACAGGATCGAAAGTCTCCCAAGCCCAGAAAGGAAATGGGAGATCATGGAAATTCTTCTGGAATACGAAAACCAAAAGGAAATGAGTTATCTCTTATGGGATAAAGGCCCAAAGAGCATTTTTCTCTTTGCCTTGCTTTACGCCATGATCACGGGGGGGATTCTGTATGGAATTCGGAAACAACGACGAGCCCTAGCCTCCCGGCCAGAGGCGTCGTCCCACTAGATAGAGGACAAAGGCGAGGGCGAAGCCGGCGAACCAGGAGAGGTCGTACCAGTAGGTGAGAAAAGCGCCGGGCTCGACCAGGTTAAACTGAGCGAGGAAGCCAGGCAGGCTGGGCAGAATCGCGAGAACCAAAGCGCCAATGGCCACCAGACTGAAGCCGTTGTGGTAGCGGTAAGCGCCGTCAAGGGTGTACAGGTCGTCGAGGGCCAGCTTCCGTTTCCGCACCACCCAGTAGTCGGCGATCATGATCCCGCCGATCGGGCCGAGCAGCGCGCTGTAGCCGACCAGAAAGGTGATTACATACGCGTGGGGGTCGCGCAGAATTTCCCACGGGTACATGGCCATGCCGATCAGGCCGGTCAACACACCGCCGACTTTGAAGCTGATCCAGCGCGGTGCGAGGTTGGAAAAATCATTGGCGGGCGAGACCACGTTGGCCGCGATGTTGGTCGTCAGGGTGGCGATGATCAACGCGGCTTGGCCGACGATGACGGCCCAGAGGGGAAACTTATTGAGTAGCTCGACCGGGTCCCAAATCGCCTTGCCAAAGACGATCACCGTGGCGCTGGTCACCGCGATGCCGATGAACGAAAACAGCGCCATCGTCCCGGGGAGGCCGATGGCTTGCCCCAGCACTTGGTCCCGTTGACTGCGTGCGTAACGGGAGAAGTCTGGGATGTTCAGCGCGAGCGTGCCCCAGAAGCCGATCATGGCGGTGAGGCCGGGGAGGAAGACCGGCAGGAAGCTCGACCAGGTGGTGAGTTTGTGTTGATCGATAAAGAGATCGCCAAAACCACCGGCGGCGAAGTAAGCCCAAGCCAGGAGGGCGAAGCCGACTAGGAGAAGGAACGGCGCGCCCCAGCCCTCCAGCCAGCGGATGCACTCAATCCCCCGGAGGATGACGGCGATGTTCAGCGCCCAAAAAAGGAAAAAGCAGATGAACTGCGGTAGGGTAATGCCGAGCCAGCTCACCACTGGCCAAGCGCTGGGATCGAGCCAACCGAGGGCAACGATGATGCCATGCAGGGCCGAGCCGCCGATCCAGGTTTGGATGCCGAACCAGCCGCAGGCGACCACCGCGCGCATGAGCGCGGCGACGTTGCTCCCGCGGATGCCGAAGCTGGAGCGAAGGAGCACAGGAAAGGGGATGCCGTAGGCCGTTCCGGCGTGGGCGTTGAGCGCCATCGGCACCAGGACAATCAGGTTGCCGAGCAGAACGGTGAGCAGCGCCTGCCACCAACTCATGCCATCGCCGATCAGTGAACTGGCCAATTGGTAGGTGGGAATGCAGACGGCCATGCCGACCCACAGCGCCGCCATGTCCCAGAGCGTCCAGGTGCGCTGGGCACTCGGCACCGGCTGGAGGTCGGCGTTGGAAAAGGCGTTGTCGTCAGGAGCAGCCATCGATACGTGGGGAGTGAAGCACAGGAGCGGACTTGAGGACAAGGACGGCTAATTGCCTTTCTATCATACTTCTTAGCCACCGCGGCTAGTCTGGAGGCCAATACACATCATCTGCTCAGAAAAGATCAACCCTTTCGTATGATGGACTTTCCCATCTTGTTTAAGTCTAGGGAACAGTCATGGCATACCGATGCCAAATTAGAGCTACCCATCCCATGCTCATGAGAAAAACGAGGGAGAAGCAAAGAGTGGCTCGAACATGTTTGCGCTTCATCGCGAATTGAATGGCGGCAATCAGAAGGCAAACGGCAACGCCGAAGTAAACGAAAAGAACGCCAAAAATGAAAAGGAAGAAAACCGGTATAAGGATGGCACCCTCAGCTCCACCAATCATAATTAATCCTCACAATAACCTTTCTATAGACGGGAAGACACCGAACGCCAAGCCATGGTTGGCTAGTCAATGTTCCATATTCAAGCTGGCGCTTCTACAGTTCTAGGCCTAGGCTTAATGTCATGAGATGGGGCCATCTCCGCTTCACCGTGACTCGTTGGTCGCGGGCTTTGGGCTGTGACGCCGTCGGCTGTCTCTGGATGTTGACGCCAGCCACGGCAGCGGTGTGGGAGACCATCGAGGTGGAAGACCCGCTGACCGGTTATCAGCTGGAAGTGCAGGAGCCGGTGGACGTGGCCGAGGATATTCACAACTGGCCGAGTAAGCGCGATCTGGTTTTCTTTCCGCACACGGACGAGCGCTGGATCTGGCATTCGCCGCACAGTGACTATGTTTCGCTCGGCGATGATTTTGACCAACTCACGGACGAGGAGAAGGAACGCATCCGCCATTTTCTCAAGCGGAACCGGCTCTATGCGGGGAAGAAAATTACGCTGCCGCAGAAGCTCCAACAGATGGAGGCCATCTATCGGTTGCGAGACAAGGACGATAAATTTTGGGCCTGGTTCTATCGCCTGATGGTCCACTGGCACGCGGAGGATCAGCAGAAGCAGCGCCACTACATGCGTCAAGCCCTCTCGCTCTTTGAGAAAGAGTTTACCCAAACCGACGAAGGCATTGCGCGGATCAAATTACTCTATCTGATGGGCGAATACCGCTGGCGGCTGGGGCAAAAAGAGGCAGCGAAGAAGCTCTTCGCCCGGGCGCAGCGCATCGTTTGGCTGGATCAAAAAGGCAACGCCCAGAACAACGGCTTGGAGTACATCGATGACTTGATCCACGCTCGGCTTTTCAACGAACTCATCCAGGTGGCTGAGCGTGAGGAGCGCAAAAAGAAAAAGAGCGCCGCGCTGGAAAAAAAGAAGAACAAAAAGTAGCGGTTAGCTTCTGTAATAACTTCTAGTTTTCCGCCGGGACGTTCTGGATGGACATGCGGGTGATGCCAGCGCGAGTCATGGCATCGAGAACGTCGACCATCTTTTGTACCCGGTTTTCCGTGTCGACCCGGATGACGACGCCGGCGTCCGGCTCCGCTTCTTTAAACGCGGCGAGTGCTTGGTAAAGCGCTTCGGCGTCGAGGGGCTCTTTGTCCAAATAGATTTGGCCGGCGGCATCGACCGCGATGGTCTTCACCGCGTTGGGATCAACGTCCGCCGTGTTGGGGGAGGCGGTGGGCAGGTTGACGTTGATGCTCTGTTCCAGCAACGGGGCGGTGATGATGAAGATGATCAGCAGCACAAAGGCGAGGTCGATCAGTGGCGTGACGTTCAGCTCGCTGAGCGTGTTGTAGCTGTGGCGCTGGCTGAAGCGTTTCATTGGGACTACTTGGCGCTGGTGTCGAGGTAGCGGTGGTCGAAGCTGGTGGCCAGTTCACTGGCAAAGTTGTCCAGCTCCACGGTCAGGGCGCGGATGGTCGTGACCAGGAAGTTGTAGCCAAACATGGCGGGGATGGCGACGAGCAGGCCGGTGACCGTGGTGACAAGCGCGCCCGCCACACCGGGAGCCATGATGGTGAGGTCGGCTTTGCCCTGAGCGGCCACACTGGCGAAGGTGTCCATCACCCCCCAGACCGTGCCGAGCAGGCCGAGGAAGGGAGCGCCGCTGGTCGCCGTGGCGAGGAGGATCATCTTGTCCTCCAACCGCAGCGCCTGCTCGCCAACTTCGCGCTCAATGGCAGCGCGGACGGCGTTCATCGCGGTGGGGGAGAGCTTGTCTTGCTTGGAGACCATGGCGAGGTCGTCTTCCTCCGCGTCGGCGTTGCCGGTGAGTTGGAAGAGGAGTTCGCGGCAGCCTGCGCGGTAGACCTGATAGGCTGGGCAGGCGTAGCGGCGACGGTTGTCGAAATACAGGTCTAGCGGGTTCTTGCCTTGGCGAAAGGGCTTGAGGAAGGCGAGGGTTTCGCGCCGGATGCGTCGGACGGTGGACATCTTCGTCACGATGACCGACCAGGTGAAGAGGGAGCCGACGAGGAGAATCAGGAGAATGATTTTCCCGGCCACGTTCGAAGCGCCGATGGCGTAAACAATGCCG
>CAWUJC010000214.1:0-5323 GCA_963922355.1 uncultured bacterium
CGGGATTGGTCGCTAAATCAACCGCGCCCACGATGATGGCATCGCAGGAACCGGCGGTGAGTAAATCGGCCGCCAGGGCCAAGGCACTGACCCCTGACGCGCAGGCCGAAGACACCGCCAAGCAGGGGCCGGTGCAATGCAACTGGCGTGCGATCTCGCCTGCCAGGGCCACGGGCGAGCTGTAGACCCATTCCTTGACGGGGTGATCCTGGGTGCTCTCATCCAAGGCGGCTTGGCCTAGCGTCCGAGAGGAACCGACGACCACCCCCGCATTGGCGTCCGTGCCTAGTCGCGACCCTCCCTTAGCTTCCTGCCAAGCGGCCCGAGCGGCCGCGAGCGCCAGGTCATAGGCAGAGCGCGGAGTTGTGGTCTTGGTTACGGGAGTGCCCGCACTAGAAGTCGGTTGCTCAAGTTGCTCTAGTAATTCATCTAAGCTGCCAAAGAGTGAGCCGAGCGCACCAACGCCGCTGACGCGAAGGCGAAGCGACGGCGGCACAGAAGGGCGAGAGCGGGAGCTGTGGGGAGAAGGGGAGACTTGATCCACGGACAACCTAATCGTCGGAATCCAAGCAAGGCTGGTCAAGCAATTGCTCGTATTGATCGAGGCTTCCGTTGTCCAGGCAACACTCGATAATCTGGCGGCCTTCGGGAAGCAGATCATCGACCAGGAACTGGCGCAGCTCTTGGTGGAAGAAGCCGTTGAGGATATCGGCGCCTTGGTCGTAAGCCTCGGGGCCAACTTCTGGCTGCTGGTCTACTTCGAAGAACCATTTTCCGATGGTGCGGCCTTCCACGATGATGCTGCCGGGTGTGTAGCCGAGCAACGAGCAGCGCGATGGCTTCATTTGTTCGCTGGAGAAGTGGGCGCCACCCCGACGCGCAAGGTATTCGCGCGCAATCCACTGGGGCATGAAGCTCACTTCCCAGGCCCCAATGTTCTGGTTGGGGATGAGGACGTAGCGGACCGCCGGGGTCTCCATGATTTGGCTCAAGAGCAGATTGGCTTGGTCGACCCGCTTGCCCGTGGCGAAAGGCCAATAGGAGCCGACGCCTTCGGACGACATGCCTTCGGTCTGGACGATGCTCGGGTTGGCGTGACCACGTGGCGCCACCAGGCGCCAGAGCCAAGCCAGCGATGGTGGCAGTAAGTGGAAAAGGCCGATGATGCCGTAGGTCGGGTCTTCCTTGGTGCAGGGCGGGGTGCGCACGCCCATGCTGCGGATATCCACATCGACAGCTCCTTCCACCACGTTCGGGAAGGTGGAGCGGGGGATGATGACGCGCGGGTTCGGGCAGGGTTTGCCGGGCTCGTCTTCAATGTGCTCCCAAAGGAGGCTGGTCGCGCCAGGATGGCCTTGGATGTTGAGGAAAAGGAGCGGCTCGGGCGGATGAATGGTCAGTTTTTCCAGATGCGGATCAATCCCATAGTGGGTGATGTGATTGCAGCGAACGAACCAGGCATCCTCGGCGTCCATCAGCGAAAGCTTGCCGTGGCCCTTAGCCAGTTTGGGATGGCAAAGCGCCATGTCGTCCGTCACGGGGCGGAGTTCGCAGGTGCTCGGTAGGGTGAGCGTACGTTGCTCCCCGTTGGTCAAATTCTTCCCGATCAAGAGCGAGCCATCTGAGCGACGGTGCGGCTGTTCGAGCATCTCACTCTTGCCGCCGCCGCTGGCACCTTCGTGGGAAATGATCACTTTATTGTCGTAGGGGGTAACGACCTGAACCGTCGAGCAGTGCATGGTGATCCAATGCTCGCTCTCGCCCAGGTTGAGGAGCACGCCATAGATGCCCTTCTTGGCGCTGGGGCCGGGGTAGAGGTTGTAGCTGAAGAGTTCGTGCCCGGCCTCGGTGCGGTTGTGGACGACGACTTGCTTACCTTCGAAGTCCGTGTGGCGGAAGGGCGGAGCGACGTAGATGACGGCGCGGGGAGAAAAATCCTCTGGAATTTCCTCGGTCGGAATGATGCCTTGAAGTTGGGCGAGACCGAGGGCGAAGAAGCCAGCGTTGTCGGGCGCGATGACGATGGCGTGGGTGCCTTTCCCGGGCATGCCGGCGTAGAAGGGGAACATGGCCAAGGGTTGCGTTTTCAGCCAGTCAAACGTGCGTTGGCGGAGGGAATCAAAGGAGGTGCCATACCGGCTCTCAAAGGTGGGCTTGTCGGTCGGTCGATCATCGCCAATGACCATGCAGTCCGGATCGCGGCGGCGCATGTAGGGCTCCAGGTAGTTAGCACAGATGCCGTTGCGCACGCGGCAGACATGGGCTTCTACCTTCTTGCCTTGACCGGGAACCTCGTAGGCGACTTCTTGCCAGCCGTCGACCTCATCACGGACGGCCAGTTCAACCAACTCGTCAACGGTCGAAGCCACGGTGACGGACGGGGCCGCAGCGAGGATTTCGGCCGCTTCGGCCGGAACGGTGAACGGAAGATTGGGCAAGGTGGTCTCTGTCATGCCTTCAAATTGGCACGACAAAAATCAATAGGCAACCTAATGGTGTGCGATTCCTGTAATTAGAAGTAGTAATACTTATGAAATAGATCTTCTAATATAAGAGTTATGATAAATCATAGTAGAAAAGTTAGGGTTCCAGGTTTACCTAAACCCTTCAGCTTAAGGGATCGAGCAACCTTGGGCGGCCTCCCAGATGCCGTACCAGTGTTCACGGCTGAGGGAAATTTGGCCTCCCTTCACGCCACTGCTGATGCGAGAGGTCTTGTTGCTCCCGAGGATAACCGTCGGTCGTGTCGGGTGGGCGAGGATCCAGGCATAGACCAAGGCATCAAGCGGGGCGTTGTCGTACTCCGGGGAGATTTTTCCAAGGTAAGCACAAAGTCGGGTGCCTGCTTCATCCCCATCGGCGAAGATGCGTCCGCCTCCGAGGGGCGACCATGCCATTGGCCGGATTTTCTTTTGGAGGCATTGATCAAAGGAACCATCGTAGATGGGGGCCAGGTGGAGCGGGCAGAACTCGATCTGGTTGGTCGCGAGTTTGCCATCGACCAGGCGGTCCAACGTTTCGAATTGCGAGGGCGTGTAATTGGAGACGCCGATAGCTTTGACCTTACCCTCTTCCAACAGTTGGAGGAGACCGGCGGCAGTGTCTTCCGGAGGGGTCAACCAGTCTGGGCGATGCACCAGAAAGAGGTCGAGCGCGTCGAGTCCCAGTAGCCGCAGGGATTTTTCCGCACAAGCGATGAGGTTGTCACCGGTGGCGTGGTACTGATTGATCTCCACCCCCGCCTTTTCTTGCGAGGGGATGTTGATCCCGGCTTTGGTGACAAAGCGGAATTTTTCTTTCAGCTCTGGATTGGCTTGGAGGGCGCCACCGATCGCGGCCTCCACGGCATAAAGGCCGTAGATCTCGGCGGTGTCGATGGTGTCGATTCCGGCGGCGAAGCAATGCTCAAAGCGTGCGGCAAGCTCTGCGGGCGTCGGTTGGACCTCATCGTCGAGCAGGCGCCAGGTACCATAGGCAAAGTCGCCAGCGTCGAAAGGAAAGGGATTCGGGGCAGTCATGATCGTGAATTACTTGCGGGGGCCGAAGGTCAGGGGTGTTTCGGGTTCAGTCGCGGGACGGCGTCCTTGGGCTTCATTGAGTTTGATTGTGTTCAAGCGCGGCAACACATATTGGGCGAAGAGACGGCATTCCTCAAGATGCGGATAGCCGGAAAAGATGAAGGCACGGATGCCCATCTCGATGTACTCCTGGAGCTTCTGATAAACTTGATCCGGAGTGCCGACCAACGCGCTGCCGCAACCCGAGCGAGCCCGACCCACGCCGGACCAGACATTCTCCTCAATGTAGTCATCCTTGGCTTGGGCGCGCAGTTCATCCTGGCGCAGCACGCCGGCTGATTTGTTGTCCTGGGCGCGACTCTTAATCGCTTCACCGGCTTGCTCGTCGAGCTGGGAGATGAGGCGTTCGGCGGCGGCTTGGGCTTCCGCTTCGGTTTCCCGCACAATCATGTGGATGCGCAGGCCGAAGTCGATCTTGCGGTCGTAGCCCGTGGCCAAGGTGCTCATCTCTTCCATGGTGGCTTGGAGGCGGTCCTTGGTTTCCGGCCACATGAGGAAGACGTCGCAGTGCTCGGCGCAGAGCTTCTTGGCACCCGGGGAGATGCCGCCAAAGTAGAGGAGCGGCCCGCCGTTCTGCTGGTAGGGTTTGACCGGATCGGTCCACGGTAGATTCAACTGGTAGTGTTCGCCCTGGAAGTTGATCTGATCTTGGGTCCAGCATTGTTTGAGGATTTCGATCACCTCTCGCGCGCGGTTGTAGCGCGTGTCGCTGTCGAGTTTCTCACCTGGAAGATCGGAGGAGATGATGTTGACCGTTAGCCGGCCCTTGGCGATGTGGTCAATCGTGCTGAGGTGGCGGGCCAGCATAGGCGGGTGGATTTCTCCCATGCGCACGGCGATAAGTTGGTTAATCTGCTGCGTCTGGGCAGCCAGGGCGGCGGCAAAGGGCAGGGGCTCTTGGCCCACCTGCCATGAGGACGGGAGCAAAATGTTCTGAAAGCCGAGGTCATCCGCCGTTTTCACGATGCTGCTACAATGATCGTAGCTACTCCGGAGCTTGCCGTCGGGCACGCCCAGGAATTCGTAATCGTCGCTGCAAAGCGCGGAGAACCAGGAGACTTCGACGTTGGGTTCCGGGCTGCGGATTTCGATGGAAGGAGAAGGTGTCGACATAACGGAAGGAAGGGGTTGGGGGTTAGAGGTTGGCGATGCGCTTGGCGGCATCGGACAGGATGGCTAATTCTTGGATGAGCTTGTTCAGTCGCTCGCGGACATCGCCGTCGGGTGGCAGGGTGTTGTCTGCGAGAAACTCTTCACGGGCGGAGTACACGTAGCGGGGCGAGACGAGGCAGCGGTAGTCAACGGCAAGGCTGTTGATGAAGCCGAGGGGGGCAAGATAGCTACGTTGACCGCCGGCTTGGCAAACCAGCCCAACGGCTTTCCCCTTCCAACTGTTGCCGGTGAGTTCGATCAGATTCTTGGCCGCACCGTTGAGGTCGTAGTTGTAGACGGGCGAGATCAGCAGAATCGCTTCCGCAGGTTCAAGGTCCGCGGTCAGCTTGATGGTCGACGGATGGCCGTAGCAGGTTCGGCCATCGCAGCCAGGCAGATCAAGTTCGTGGAGATGGTAAACGGTACTTGCGTGTTCATGCTCAGCGGCGAATTCGGCGCCGAGGCCAGCGAGATAGGCGGTTTTCCCGCCGGGAGCGAGGTTGGCATTCAGGATAGCGAGGTTCATAAGATCAAGGGGGAATGATAGATCAAGGTCAGGAGGAAATAGACAGTGATAGCCAGAAGGGCCGAAG
>CAWUJC010000215.1:0-5315 GCA_963922355.1 uncultured bacterium
GATTGGCACAGTACGGGGCATCCGGCGCCGCCGTCTGGGGATCTGTGGAGGGGGAAGTGGTCATGAGAGATTAGTTGGATTCGGTACGGGCGGCCTCAAAGACGATGGCGGGCTTGTCTTCGCTGCCACCACCAAAAAAGCGCCCGAAGGCATCCTGCGCATCAAAAAACGTGACATAAAGCATGAATCCAATCAAGAGCATCGCCGTGGCCCCGTTCAGCACCTCCAAGACGCGGACATTGACCGGCTTACGCCGAATCCACTCGTAGAGGGCAAAGGTGATGTGCCCGCCGTCGAGCACCGGCAGCGGCAGCAGATTAATCAGGGCCAGATTCACGTTGATGACCACGCTGATCCACATGACAAAACGCCAGCCCGTGTACCAGGGGTCCTGGAAGAGCATCTGGAAGTACAGATTCATGATGCCGATCGGGCCGCTCAGGTGGCTGACGTTGACGCTGGAGGGCGAGGCCACCGCATCAATCGTGTTGACTACCGCCATCACGCTATCCCCTACTTGCTCGAAAGGAGTCGGGTAAATGAAGCCGTATTTCGGTTCGAGGCTAAAGCCAATGCCAAGCAAAGCGGGAGGAAACTCGGTCACATACTTCACCGGCTTCTCTGGCGTCATCGTCACCGTCAAGGTCTCAGACTTAGCGTTCTCGCCTTCGCCCACGGTTCGCTCAATCGTGTAGGTGGCCGCCGTATCGGGATTCTCCCTCACGTGCGCCAGGACCTCACCGCTGTACAAAATCGGCTGACCGTTGATGGCGGTAATGAGATCGCCTGGTTGGAGCCCAGCCTTATCTGCCGGACTGCCCGGATAGAAGCTCCCGACCAACGGCGGAATGGGCGGTGGAATCGGCGAGAGGCGAAGAGCCCCACGCTGGTAAAATTTCTTGTCCTGATAAATCGGCGTCAGTTCGAGCGAGACCTCTTGGCCGCTACGCTTGACCACCACCGGCACCTTGTCGCCCTCGCTCCGGATGAAGCGCCACATGATGGAATCGCCCATCCCCACGCGCTTCGTGACCGGCAAGCCATCGACCGAAACAACCTCATCGCCCGTCCGCAGCCCTTCGGCGTAAACCGGGTTCGGGATCAGCGGCGTTGGTACTTCTGCGGTCGGCGCGACTTCACTGGCTGGAGCGGGCGTCATTTCCGCGACGAAACCCGTCGTTGTCGTGGCCGAAATCTCGCCCACCGGGCGACCGACCACGTAAACAATGCAGGCAAAGACCAAGGCCAGACCAAAGGAAAAGAGCGGTCCGGCGAAGGCGACGATAATCTTATCCAACGGACTCGCCGCCTTGAGTTCCTCTTCGGTGTACTTGCTTTCGCCTTCCAGCGCTTCCATCGGGGCGAGTTGGGGAAGCGCCACATAACCACCGGCCGGAATCGAGCCCAGGATGTACTCCACGCCGTTGATCTCTTTCTTCCAAAGCGGCTTACCAAACCAGATGGCGAATTTTTCCACCACCAAGCCACGCCAGAGCGCGGCCAGGAAGTGCCCAAGCTCATGGACAATAATGAGAATGTTAAAGATCAACACCACGATGAACGCGATGAAGATGCCAGATAAGATCGTAAAGAAGATGTCCACGTGAAAGGTGCAAGAATGAGTTAAGAACGACTAGAAGCTATCTCAAAATTAGCAATCGGTCGCGTTGCTGGTTCATTTGGCCCGTGGCTAGGAGATGAGGAGGGAGTAGGTATAAATATACCTTCGACCAACGAACGACACCGCCACGGGCCAAATGAAACGCAACCCGTAGAGATAAAAAGGGGCCAGTGCCTTTTCGACTTTTGGCTGTGTTGTTCCTCAGTCACAGATTTCATCCAATATGCTCTTTCGTCTCGCCTTGCCAAAAGTCTAAAATCCTCCTGGCGCGACCATTTGTTAATTTTGAGATAGCTTCTAAACCGCAGTTGCGCGGGCAAATTGGGGCAGCAGAGCGGTGGCCGTCTCCCGCGCCCAGGCGTCAGCGGCCCTAAGTTGCTCCAAGTTGGGGTGTTGGGCAACCGTGTGTTCGCGCATCACGGCTTCGACCAATTCCCAGATGGCCGGGAACGGGATTTTCTCCTCGTAGAAGCCGGGCACGGCAATTTCATTCGCCGCGTTGAGCACCGCCGGGAGGGTGCCGCCGGTCGTGCCAGCTTCGCGGGCCAGACGTAGGGCAGGGAAACGCACGAGGTCCGGTGCCTCGAAGGGCAGCTGCCCCAGCTCAGCCAAGTTAAGCTGCGGCAGGCGATTGGCCAAGCGCTCGGGGTAGGTGACGGCGTATTGAATGGGGAAGCACATGTCCGTGTGGCAAAGCTGGGCGAGCTGCGAGCCGTCCTCAAACTCGGCCAGGCTGTGCACGATGCTCTGCGGATGGACGACCACGTCCACCTTCTCCATTTCGACGTCGAAGAGCCACTTGGCTTCAATCATCTCCAGCCCCTTGTTGAACATCGTCGCTGAGTCGATCGTGATCTTGCGGCCCATCTCCCAGGTCGGGTGCTTGAGCGCCTGAGCCGGGGTGACCTCCTTCATCTGCTCGGCCGTGAAGGTGCGGAACGGTCCGCCCGAGGCGGTCAAAATCAGGCGCTTGATGTGCTTATAAGTGGGGGCGTGCTTGCCGTGGTGGTAATCGGCGTCGCCCTGCAGGCACTGGAAAAGCGCGTTGTGCTCGCTGTCGACCGGAAGGATGTTGACTCCGTGCTTCTTAGCTTCGCGGGTCACCTCTTCGCCGGCCATGACGAGGATTTCCTTACTCGCCACGGCCAAATCCTTGCCCGCGCGAATCGCCGCCAGGGCAGGAGCAAGACCGTCCGTCCCCACGATGGCGATGAGAACCATGTCGGCCTCCGGCAGAGTGGCCAGTTCAACGAGCCCCTGCTCGCCGGAATGCGTGGCACACCCCGTCGGCACGCCGTCCTTCAGCTTGGCGTAGTGGGAGTCGTCGGTAATCGCCGCCGCCTGGGGCTTAAATTCCTCGCATTGCTGGAGCAGGGAGTCGATCGAGCGGTTGGCCGCCAGCGCGATTACTTCCATGCGCTCGGGGATGTCGCGCGCCACTTTGAGCGTGCTCTCACCGATCGAACCGGTGGAGCCCAGCACCACGACGCGTTTGCGGGGAGGGATATCAGCCATACAGAGAGTGCTGTTTGTAACCGCCTCGGCGCCAACCCGCAAGCCTGGAGACGGGGCGGAAAATCGAATATGTTTTGCCTCCCTGGCCCGAACATGGACAATACGGCCTAGGAGAATTGGGAGATGAGCGCCAAGCGCTACTTTTATTGGGACGAAGAGAAACAAGCCGTGCAGGGACCGGGCAAAATCCAGGTCCTGGCCGTCCTCTTTAAGCAAAACAACATCACTGCCGACACTCCCGTCTGCGTCGAGGGCACGGAAGACTGGCTGACCCTCCGTAAGCTCCCGGAATACGGCATGCTGCCCGAACTGGCCCCCGAAGGTGCCCGGATCGTCATGCCCGGGGAAGCGACCGACCAGCAACTCGAGAACCAAGAAAGCCGAAAGCTATTTGCCATCAAGGCTCTGGCGGCTTTGGGAATCGGCATTGTTGGGGGCGGGATTGTCATGATTATCGCCGCGCTGGACCCTTCCATTGCGGGCGTGCTCCTCATCGGCTGCCTGGGGCTGAGCACGCTCGGGGCGGCGATGACGATTGTCACCGCACTCGACGACGGCACGCTTTGGGTCCTCGGTGTCTTCTTCGTCCCCTTCCTCGACATCGCCTACGCGCTGATGAATCCGCGCGCCACCAATTGGGTGCTGCTGCGCTACATCACCTACCTGATGATGCTTGGCATACTCGCCGCCGCCGTGGTGGGTGAAACCCTCCGGCAACTCCAAGAAGGCGGAAGCATCTGACACACATTTGACACAATTCGCCGATTGGCGAGCGGCGAAAGCTGCCTATAGTGAAGGGCATTCCTCTTTTCTTATGAGCGCCTCTTTTGACAAGCCCGAGTACTACATCAACCGCGAACTGAGCTGGCTGGAATTCAACCGCCGCGTCTTAGAAGAAGCGCAAGACCCGCATCAGCCGCTGCTCGAGCGGGTCAAGTTCATGTGCATCGTCACCTCCAATCTGGACGAGTTCTTTGAAATCCGGATGGCCGGTGTGAAGCTGCAGATCGAGAACGAAGTGAGCGACGTGGGCCCGGACGGTCTGACCGCCTCCGAAGTCTTTGCCGAGGCGCGCCGCAAGGTCCTGGCCTTGTACGAAGACCAGTACCGCCTCTGGAATGAGGAGCTCAAGCCACAGCTGGCCGAGCACGGCGTCCACCTCAAACGCGAGCATGAGCTCTCCGACGAGGAACAGCGCTGGTGCCACGAATACTTTGAGCGCGAGGTCTTTCCTGTCCTCACGCCGCTCTCGGTGGACGCCAGCCACCCCTTCCCCCAGCTCCGCAACAAGAGCCACAACTTGATTTTGCTCCTGCGGCGCTCCAACGGGCAGCGCACCTACGGCATCGTGCAAATCCCGCGCGTCATCCCGCGCTTAGTACAACTCCCCAGCACCAACGAGGAGAAGCGCGAATACCACTTCATCCTGCTCAAGAACCTCATCCAATCCCACGTCCACGAACTTTACCCGGGCCTGACGGTCGAGGGCGTGTACGGCTTCCGCATCACCCGCAACTCCGACCTCTACATCGACGAGGAAGAGGCGGAAAACCTTCTGCGCACAATTGAAGAAGAACTTCGCAAGCGGGGTCGGGGCAACGCCGTCCGCCTGGAAGTACAGGACAACATGCCGCGCGACGTCCAGCAACTCTTGCTCGACAACCTCCGCCTGAAAGAAAGCGACCTCTACGTCCTCAACGGCCCGGTCAACATCCTCCACCTCTCGCCACTGGCCAACCTCGACCGGCCGGAACTGCGGGATCGCGCCTACGTCCCCATCGCGCCGGAAGATCTCCCCGCCGAGTCCGATCCCTTCGAGGTGATTCGCCAGAAGGATGTCCTGCTCCACCACCCGTACGAAAGCTTCGGTGCCGTCGTCGACTTCGTGGAGCGGGCCAGCCGCGATCCGCGTTGCCTCGCCATTAAGATGACGCTCTACCGCACGAGCGGGAACTCCCCCATTGTGAAGAGCCTCATCCGGGCGGCAGAAAGCGGCAAGCAGGTCACTGCCTTGGTCGAACTCAAGGCCCGCTTTGACGAAGCGAACAACATCCAGTGGGCCCGCCAACTCGAGGACGCGGGCGTCCAAGTCGTCTACGGCGTGGTCGGCCTCAAGACGCACTCCAAGCTCCTGATGGTCGTGCGCCGGGAAGACGACGGGATCATCCGTTACTGCCAC
>CAWUJC010000216.1:0-5291 GCA_963922355.1 uncultured bacterium
CGACGATCGTGAGCAGACCCTG
Source organism: uncultured bacterium (assembly GCA_963922355.1). Classification (GTDB taxonomy): domain Bacteria; phylum Verrucomicrobiota; class Verrucomicrobiia; order Methylacidiphilales; family UBA1321; genus CAWUJC01. Next base: position 23 of record CAWUJC010000216.1, read on the forward strand.
AATGCCATGCTGGTCGAAATGGACGGCATGGAAACCAACTAGGGCGTGATCATTATCGCGGCGACGAACCGCAAGGACGTGCTCGACCCCGCCTTGCTTCGCCCGGGCCGCTTTGACCGCGAAGTGCGCGTCAACCTCCCCGACGTGAAGGGCCGCAAGCAAATCCTGGAAGTGCACACCAAGAGCATCAAGCTCAACAAGGACGTGGACCTGGGACTTGTGGCGCGCGGCACGCCCGGTTTCTCCGGTGCCGAGTTGGCCAATCTAGTGAACGAATCGGCACTCATTGCCGCCAAGCAGAACCAGGAAGAAGTGGTGCTGAAGGACTTGGAAGAAGCGCGAGACAAGGTCCGCTGGGGCCGTGAACGTCGCTCCATGGCCATGACCGAAGACGAGAAACGCAAGACGGCGATCCACGAAGCTGGGCACGCGCTACTCAATGTTTTGCTGGAGCACACCGATCCTTTGCACAAAGTCACCATTATTCCGCGTGGCCCCTCTTTGGGCGTGACGATGATGTTACCGGAGAAGGACAAGCTCAACGTCTACAAGGATGCCCTCCACGACGATATTTGTGTGGCGATGGGTGGCCGCGTGGCGGAAGCCGAATTCCAGCTCGACGTCTCCAGCGGTGCCGCGGGTGACATCCAGATGGCCACCCACTACGCCCGCAAGATGGTGTGCGAGTGGGGCATGAGCGACAAGCTCGGCATGATCCACTACGGTGACGATTCGCAGATGAGCTTCCTGGGCCGCGAACTCGGGCAGTCGCGTTCGTACTCGGAGCGCACGGCGCAGGAAATCGACGCCGAAGTGCACCGGATCATTGACTCGCAGTATCAGCGGGCCAAGCAAATGATCGGCGACAATCACGACACGATCCAGAAGATCACCGATGCCTTGTTGGAGTACGAGACCCTCGACGGCCAGCACATCATCGACATCGTGAAGGAAGGCGAGATGAAGAATCCGCCGCCGAAACCGGTGGCACCTCCGTCGACCCCTTTGCCGAAGGAAGAGCTCTCGACCAAGCCGGACAAGAAGTCCGACGAGGATGATGGCGGTATGTTGCCGGGCCTCCAAGGCGCTCCGGCCGGAGCTTAATTTCCAAGCCGATCCTCTCCGTGCCGCTCCCTCCTGCAAATGCCCCTGTGGAAGAAATGGCCGCGGGGAAGTGGCTCCGCCTCGTTCATCGTGGTGGTTGGGAATACGTCGAACGCACCCGGGCCAGTGGGGTCGTGGCCATCGTCGCGGTGACGCCCGCTCGGGAGATTGTTTTGGTCGAGCAAGTGCGCCCGGCGGTGGGGAAGTCCGTCATTGAACTGCCGGCGGGCTTGGCTGGTGATGCCGCTGAATTCGCGGGTGAAGACTTCGAGACCGCCGCCCGGCGGGAGCTGGAAGAGGAAACCGGCTATCAGGCAGCCGAGTGGCGCTATTTGATGGCGGGCTACGGGTCGGCTGGTTTGGCGAATGAGCAACTAGACTTTTTCCTCGCCACTGGCCTGGAGAAGGTGGCCGAAGGCGGCGGCGATCAGCACGAGGCGATCACCGTCCACACGATTCCTTTAGAACAAGCCGACACTTGGTTGCAGCAGCGGCTGGCTGAAGGGGCTGGCCTGGACTGCAAGGTCTACGCCGGTCTCTATTTTGCCCAGCAGGTGAAGTAGGTCCTTGGCTCGGAGGACTTGGCCCCGCTAGTTCAGCGGGATGGCTACATCATGGCTGCCCACCTCGTTGCGGGTGAGGAAGGAATCCATCCCCCGATACGCGCCCTGGAGGTAGCCCATGGGTTCGATCCATTCGTCCTTCACGCTGTCGTAGAGCTTAAAGACGAGGGTGTCCAAATGGCGGGGGATTTCTACCCGCAAGGGAAGAAAGCCCCGCTGGGCACCATCGTCGGACATAGCCCAGGGAAAGCGGAAGTGGTCATTCTCGGTATTCCAGTGGTTGAGGTTGCCACTGAGAACCAGATCACGGTGAGGGGTCGAGGTGCAGAAGTCCTCCAGATCAACGATCACAGCAACGTGGGCGTCGCCTGCCTCGTGTAAAACACGTACTTGCATAAGACACCTGTAACCTACTGCCAATTAGCTCGCTGACAATGCCTCGGCCTTGGCTTTGTTCTTGGCCGGTGCGGTCCCTTCCGCGGCATCGTTCATCTGTTGCTGGTCCACCTTATCGCTGATGCGGTAGCCGACGCCGCGCACCGTTTCAATGTAGATCGAATATTTGCCCAGCTTTTCTCGCAGCCGGCGCACGTGGGTATCCACCGTGCGCGTGTCGATCACGCTCTCGTAACCCCACACGTCGTTGAGGAGGCGATCTCGACCTTGGACACGGCCCCGACGCTCCATCAGCAAGGCCAGAAGCTTAAATTCGGTCGCGGTCAGGGGGACGCGTTTATCGGAGAGGCGGACTTCATGTTTGGAGTGGTCGAGCGAGAGGTGCCCGACCTTCATGATCTCTTCAAAAGGAATGAGCGGGATCGGTTTGCCGGTGCCTTCCTCGGTCGTCATCGCCGCGCTGCGACGGAGGACGGATTTGACCCGGAGGGAGAGTTCGCGCGGGCTGAACGGCTTGGTCACGTAGTCGTCCGCACCCAGTTCCAAGCCCACGATGCGGTCAACTTCTTCGCCTTTGGCCGTGAGCATGATGACGGGGATCGGCTGGGTGGCGGTGTCGTTTTTCAGCGTCTTGGTCACTTCTAGGCCGTTCATGTTCGGCATCATCAGGTCCAGGACGATGAGGGCAGGCTCTTCGCTCTTGGCTAGTTCCAGTGCCTTGCTGCCGCAGTCCGCGGTGACGGTACTAAAGCCCGCATTGCGCAGGGCCATGGAAACCATGTCCACTACGTCGGGTTCATCATCCACGACCAGAATTTTCTGGATCGTGTTCATGGCAAACGAGTAAGTCGCTTCTGCTTCCATGCGGTTTTTCCGGTTACCTATTGGCATACGGCGCAAAGCCGTTACCGGCAAGGACGGATATTGTTACAATTTAGTGTCAATTAAGGGGTAATACGGTAACGTCTTGGCGGATAAGGACCAGGGATGATCGGAGAAAACAATTATTTGCAGATTTAATGCCATGACGATTGATGTACAGGAGCTAAAAAGTCGGTTGGATCAGGGCGAGGATCTCCAACTCGTCGATGTGCGTCAGCCCGAAGAATGGGCGATCGGACATCTCCCCCAGGCGGTGCTGATTCCCCTCGGCGAGTTTGCCCAGCGCGGACCAGAAGAGCTGGAGCCGGAGCGCCTCATCGTCCTCTATTGCCACCACGGGATGCGTTCGGCCCAAGCGCAGGGTTACTTGCTTTCCCAGGGCTTTGAGCAGGTGCTTAATCTCACTGGGGGGATTGACCGCTGGTCGCTGGAAGTGGATTCGTCTGTACCGCGCTACTAAGGTAAGTGGTAGGCGTCACTTGCGTGACAGTAATCTGATTTCGGGATGGTTGGTTCGACGGCGTTCTCGCCAGAATAGGTGTTCATGCCAACACGCCTTCTCTTCCTGATTGCTTTAGTGACCGCCCTCAACCTGCCGGCGGCGGATACCGTTGATGTCGTTGGGCCGGACGGCATCACCTACCCGAATTTCAAGTGGGCTGGCGTCCCGGGGGGCATTCCGGATGTCCCCGTTGTCCTGAAGGGAGAAGACGCGGGCCTAGTTCCCGATACGGAGGACGACAGCGCTCCAGCTCTTCAAGAGGCGTTGAATCAGGTCTCGAACGGAGCGCTGCTCCTTCCTCCCGGGAAGTTCTACTTGGACTCACCGGTGGCGATTAAAGAAAACAACGTGGTGCTGCGGGGCAGCGGCAAGGGGCAGACCATTTTGGTTCCGCGCTATGCCAAGCACCCGGAGCTGAAGGATCAGCCTTTCAAAGCGCTGCCAGTGGTCTCGATAGCTGGGGATCGCAAAGGCCGCAAGGTCGCCAAGCTAACGGCGCCCGCCCAGCGCGGCGCCACCGAGCTGAAAGTGGAGGACGCCAATCACTTTGAGGAGGGGCAGATTGTCCGCATCCGCACCACCGTCGTGCCGGATCGCCTGCGTTCCCAGCTTCCGAACGTGTTGGCCAAGAAAGCCGAAGGCTTCTGGGGTAGCAATCTTTACATGGCGCAGCTCAAAGTGGCCGATGTGCCTGACGATGAAACCGTGGTGCTGGAGCAGCCCATCCGCCTGGACCTCCCGCTCGACACCGAGCCCATCGTCGAAACCAGCGAGCGCTTGGTCGAGCGCAGTGGGGTCGAAGATCTGAGCATCATTCAGGAAAATCTGTTTAAGGGCATCCATGGTCTCATACTGAATCGAACCAGCGCATGCTGGGTTCGCAACGTGGATGTGCGCAGCATCGGCAACGGGCCCTTACATGTTCAGCAGTCGCGTAACTTCGAAATTCGGGGGTGTTACTTCGACATGGCCCACGCCTTGGGCGGGGGTGGTGTGGGGTATGTGCTATCGAATTTTTCCAACGATGGCCTTTTTGAGGACTGCGAGATCGTCAACCTCCGCCACTTTAGCCTCCAGGTAGGCTCGAACGGTATCGTGGTGCGCCAATGCCGGATGGACAATGTCGACCTCAACATCCACATGCACTGGCCGCTCGAGAACCTGATCGAGCAATGTGAGATCAACGCCGGGCCGCCCGACGGCGATCCAAGCAAGAGCCGCGGTAGCTACGGTTTTGGCGTCTATTCCCCTCGTTACCACGGTGACATTCACCTGCCGGTGGGCCCGCGCTTCGTCATTTACAACAACGATGTGACGTCCCCGCTCGATAGCGTCGTCTTGGGTGGTTTGACCACCGAAGAATGGATTTTTGCCTACAACCGCTTTGTCGCCAACAAGGCGGCGGCGGTATTGATGAAGAGCAACTCCAACGGCAACCTCTTCTACAAGAATGTCTTTGCCCTTCAGGACGTCGAGTCGAACCGAGGTTACTTCGACCAGTTTATGATCGAGGCGGGCCGGGAGGATGACCGCGCCGCCGTGCTCTTTATGAGCGGACCGTTGGAAGGGAACCGCTTTATTGGCAACATCTTCACTGGCGTGGGGAAGGAGATGCTCTTCGGTGGAATCGAGGACGCAAAGTACGAGGCCAAGGACAATCAGGCGTTTGCCTCTTTTGAAGTGCCGGAACGTCCCGTGCCGCCTGTGCCTTCGCTCTACGAATGGCAGAAAAACGGGGCTCAAACGTCTGCGGCCAAGTAAGTTCGCCATTTTGGCTCATCCACTGGGCGGCGTTGGCCGGATTTGGTCGTCGCACAATCTG
>CAWUJC010000217.1:0-5284 GCA_963922355.1 uncultured bacterium
TCGTCGGTGTCTTGGAGAAGTTCCTTTACCCGGAAGCCGCGGGCGTCGATGTGCGGGTCTTCCAAGTTATAGTCCCAGAGATGGGGCAGCCCATAGTCCCGCGCAGCGCGGACGAGCTGGATGGATTCCTCGACCACATCGGCCTCGGCGTCTTCGTCCACCGCAATGCCGTATTCGGTCTCAATCCCGAAACATATCTTCCAGGGAGTCAGTTGGTCTGGCATGGCAAAAAGGGACGGAATTAACGAAAGATACCAAATGAAAATCTGTACTCCGTTAATTTGGTAATTCCGTCTTCATGTAACTTCCCAATTGAAGTTGAGACAGGTTTTAGGCCATTGCCGGGCGTTGGGCGGCGCGGCGGGCTTTGACCGGGGAAAGGCGCACCACGTTCTCTGGATCGTAATCGACGAGCTTGAGCCAGTCTTCGGTCAGATCCGAGGGCGGGAAGATATCGTTTTCCTGGTACTCCAGTTCGAGCGCACGGAGGAGATCGTCCAAGCGGAGGCCCGGGGCGTCTTCCGCTTTGCCCTTCCCTTTCTTCGGGGCATGGAGGGCGGCAACGGCTCGCTTGATCGCGAACTCCTTAGCGCGTTTAACGATTGACGCGATGATGGCCCCGCTGATCAGGTTGCCGCGGTGGAGGAAGTCGCGCCGACCGGAACGCATTTGCACTTCGAGGAAGCGGGTGTCTTCGCGTTGGGCAAACTGCTCTTCCAGTACCTTGGTGACGAGTTCGTTGATCGCCTTCTGCGCGTTATTGCGGTGGCGCTTCAGCAAGGCCTTATCCAGGGGCAACTGCGGGGTGAGGTAAATGCGGTAAATCTCCTCGGCCTCTTCGCGGGTGGGGCGGTTGACGCGGATTTTACGATCAATCCGGCCGGGGCGGAGAATGGCTGGGTCGATCATGTCGGCACGGTTAGAGGCGAGGATGATGACCATCTCGCTGAGTGATTCGATGCCGTCCATCTCGGCGCAGAACATCGGGACGAGCGTGTTGGCCAAGCCGTGGAAGCGCCCGGCGCGGCGGGTGCCGAGCAGGCTTTCCGCTTCGTCGATGAAGATGAAAGGCAGGTAGCCTTCGCGGGCCTTGTCGCGGGCGCGGGCGAAGATGTCGCGCACTTGGCGCTCGCTTTCACCCACCCACATGTTGAGCAGTTCCGGCCCCTTGATGTGCATGAAGTACTCTTTGCGGTCCTCGCCGGTTTTCTCCCGCAGTTGGCGGGTGAGGTTGTAGGCCGTGGCCTTACCGATCAGAGTCTTACCGCAGCCGGGAGGGCCATGGAGTAAGATGCCTTTAGGCGTGGTGTGCTCGTAGGAGGCAAAGAGTTCGCCGTGGAGGAGCGGCAGCTCGATGGCATCGCGGATGGCTTCCAGCGCCGTGGCTTGGCCGCCCACCTTGTCCCAAGGGAGTTCGGGGACCTTCTCCAGCATGTGATCCTTCTCGGTCGGTTCGGCCACGACTTCGAGCGCGACGCGGCCCGTGGCATCGAGCCGGACTTCCAGCCCGGGTTTGAGCTTTTCTTTCGCCAGCGGCGTCGAGCGGATGACGAGGGCGTTGGCTTGAGCTTGTTCGCTACCGATCCGCAGGCGTCCGTCCTTGAGGACATCTTGAATTTTGACGACCGGCCCGCCGCCGTCGAAGCCCAGATCGCCGACTACAGCGTAGGCTTCATTTAGCAGCACGCGGGTGCCGACCAGCAAGGTGGATTGGTTGAGTCGCGGGTCGAGCGAGCAGTAGAACTCACCGCCGCCAGAAACGACCAAGGCGGTTTCCGGGTTGGGGAGGGCAAGCAGGGTGCCGAGGCGATTGGCCGGGCTGGAAAGTTTCTTTACCGTGGCGTCGAGCTTTTCCACGGCTTGGCGCGCCTGCTCGGTCAGGACTTCCATTTCTTCAATCCGGTTCCGCAGGTAGTCAAACTCAGGCGGCCGGCCCAGCCCGCCTACGTTCCCGTAATTGCCGGTCAGCAGATCAAAGACTTGGAGAATTGACATGTTTTCCAGGTCGCCCTGGAGGTCGGGGCGGCTCTCTGGCACCGGTGGCGTGTTGCCATAGTTGCCGACATCGCCGAAGTCAGGCTCCGGAGGGAAAGGTTCGTTGGACGTGGAGCTTGCCATAAGTCAACCTAGAGACGTGTCATGTCGGTGCAAGTTGCGGGCTATTTGGGAAGCAGACATTGGGCCACGTAACCCCTTCCAAGGCAGACGATTTATCCACCGAAAAAAAAGTGAAAATTCAGGCGGCATCCTGAAAGATGAACCTGAGTTGACCAGACCCGAGGCATGGCGCAAGCTGTGAGCGTGATGAAGAACTTTGGAATGGCCCTGATGGTGGTTGCCGGTTGGTTCACGCTGACCCATTCGCTCCCGGCGGCGGACGAAGCACTGGTCAAAACATTCAAGGACTACTGGTTCCAGGCGGCCGAAGTCAGCAGCTATGAGCTGACGCAGCAACAGTACGGCCAGCCCCGAGCGGGATCGGCCGTGCTGATCTATGTGACGGAGCCTTTTCTGGAAGACAAGGCGGTGAAGTTTGAAGGCAAGGGGCCGAAGGACAAGGTGGTGACGGTACTCAAGCTCAACCGGATGAAAAACTTCCTCACCGGCGTCTATCCGTATTCGCTCATGACGTCCATCTTCACGCCCTACGAGCCTGGCTATGACGTCCAGCCGCTCAAGGTGACCTCCACCCTACAGGACTGGTGTGGACAAAGTTTCTACCAGCTCAATCAGCGCGACGGTGGGTTGCACGTGCAGTGGCGCTCGTACTTCCAGGAGCCGGGAGACGGGGAGGTGGCGATGACGGATTTCCCGGTGGAAGACAACATGTGGAACCTCATTCGCCTGGATCCGACGGGCTTGCCCCAGGGCCGTTGTCTCATGGTCCCGAGCTTTGAGTTTAACCGGCTCGGCCACGTTCCCCCCGGTCCGCAGGAAGTGGAAGGCAAGACCGAGACGAAGGGCGAGACCTCCACCTACACGATGACCTACCCCAAGCTTGGGCGCGTCTTGGCCATCGACTACCAGACCAAGTTCCCGCACCGCATCCTGGGTTGGCGGGAGCGGCGCTTGGCCAACGCGAAGTGGACAGAGGCCAAGCTGAAGACCACGAAGATCATGCCCTACTGGGAGCAAAACAAGCCGACCGACACCAAGCTGCGAAAAGAATTGCAGCTTCCATAGTTTAGTTTGAAGTCCACTTGTGCTACGCTCGTCTCTACTTAGTGAAAATCTGGGAGAGGAAAATGAGGATAAGAGGATTGAACTGGTTTGCTTTTGGGGTAGCTACGCTTGGCTGCATGAGCGGTCTATTTGCGGGAGAACCCGTCCAGCGTGAGCTTACAGCCTACACGGATGGGGGGATTTCTCAGATCTATGGGCCGGGCGCTGCGCCAAAATCAGCGACGGACGCCCCGATTTGGACCTCTGGTGGTGTTGGTATGGTGCTGAAACGTGGCGAAGACGGGCCGGAAGTCACGAGCACGACCCCAAACTGTCCTGCTGCGCAAGCCAACTTGGAAGAGGGTGATGTGATTTTAGCGGTGGATCAACAATCCGTGCGTGGGAAGAAGCTTATCGACATCATCGAAGAGTTACGCGGCCCCGCAGGTAGCCAAGTCGTGCTACAGGTTCGCAAGAAAGCGGGTAAAGAAGAGACCGTGACGTTAACTCGTGTGAGTGTGGACAAGATTCTGAAAAACCTTCCTTCACCTAATTTTGGTGGATTAGGGATAGTGATTGCTCAACCCGGGGACCCACGTTTGGTCCGTTTTGTTGTTCCGGGTTCGCCCGCTTCTGAGGCTAAGATAGAAAAGGGTGATCACTTGCAAAAGATCGGCCAAGTAGATTTGGAAAAGCTCGATTTCTTTCTCGTGGCTGGGTTATTGAGCGGCAAAGTTGACGACGAAGTGACGCTTCTGGTCCAGAAAGCGGATGGAGAACAAGTTGAAGTGAAGCTGAAATTCAGGGACCCGAAGGAGTACTTGGATCCACAAGAGCGGAAGTTCCTCCCGAGCCAGATTGACCTTTCGAACTGAGTATTTCGGACAGCCTATTTGCTACAGAGCAAGGCGATCGACGCCGTGTAGCCGTGGACGTAATTGACGCCAGCGACGGGGCCGATTTCTCCGTTGGCGAAGAAGCCAGTCGTGGGAGTGCCGGGGAAGAACTTGTCGAGCATCCCGGCATCGTGGTGATCAACGCCAAAGAGGGAGCGTCCGCGCCCGGCGCAGCTGATGAGGAAGGCGGCGAAGGGTTGACGGTCGCCCAGATTCTCTTTCGCGGCTTCAAGCATCAAGCGCAGGTCCTCGGTGGCGGCGTCGCTGTCGCGGAGGTGATACTGGACGGTCTGGCCGGTGCGGACCAAGGCGGCGAGGGCGACGGATCCGGCGTTGGGATCGGCGCCAATGATGTTGCGCACCAGGAAGTCGCCGCGCTTGTAGTCATCGACGTACTCGTTAAAGGCGAGGCCGGCAAAGAGGCTGCCTTGGGCGTGCTCCTTTTCTTTTTCGGTCAGAGATTCGTAGGCCAGGTTGAGAATCTCAAAGGCAGGCTGCTGGCCGAGGGTGTGCATGATGTTTTCCTCGGCGCTGGTCACGGTGTAGGGCTCGCCGATCGGGCGGCAGCCTTGGGAGACTACCATCTCCACCTGAATGCCGCCGCGCAGGGCGAGGAGGAGGCCATGCTCGGGCAGTAACTTGTCGTTGAGGATCAGGTGGGCGTCGGTTTCTCCCAAGCGACCGCTGACCAGACCACCAAAGGTCGGACTGTCCGGATAGGCTTCGTTCCAGCTTTCGAGCCAGCCATCAGCGGGGACCTCGAAGGGATTGATCAGGGCAAGCCAAGCGTCGACCTCATCCGGCGCGAGGCCCGTAGCGTCGACCCAGTCTTCGGGGCCCTCGATTTCGTCCAGCAGGGCTTCGTCAAAGGTAAACGGGGTGACGGTGCAGTCAGGCGCGTGGATGAGCTGCAAGCTAAAGCCGGGGCGGCGTTCGGTTTCCTCGCCAGTGCCGATCAACCCGTTGCCACTGCCGCCGACCAAGACGGGTACGTGCGCGTAGAGCCGCACGACTTCGAGGAACTCCTCGGCGTGACGGGCGTAGTCGGGCGAAAAGAAAAGCAGGCCAAAGGTGGGCGTACTTCTCAATTCTTCCCGCAGTTCCTGGGCAACCTGGCGGACGGTGTCCTCCTGGTACATGCCCGAAACAAGGCGACTCACAGAACGTGCTGGCATCATTCCACGATCCTCTGCCCTTGCGGCACTGTCAATGCGTTACGCGGAGAC
>CAWUJC010000218.1:0-5278 GCA_963922355.1 uncultured bacterium
CCAGGGCATGCGCCGGGCGTATTCGCTGGGCGGCATTTCCACCAGTTCGAGGAGTTCCGCCGCCCGGGCCGAGCGCTTGGCCTTGCTCCAGCCTTGGAGCTTGAGCGGTAGGGTGATGTTGGCTTCGACGGTTAAGTGGGGCAGCAGCGCCGGGCGCTGGAGCACGTAGCCCATCTGGCGACGCAGCTCGGTCAGGTCCATCTCCCGGACGTCCGTGCCTTGGAAAAGAATCTTGCCCTGGTCGGGCTCAATCAGGCGATTGGTCAGGCGCAGGAGGGTGGATTTACCCGAGCCGGAGGAGCCCAGCAGGACTAGCGTCGAGCCATCCGGGACTTCCAGATCCACGGGGCGGAGGGCAAATTCACCCTCGCCGCCAAAGCGCTTGGCCACGCCGTCGTACGTCAACATAGGGGCGATGTTACGGAAAAAACCTCAGTTGCCAACGATTTGCGGGGTTACATTTGGGTTTGTGAGAGGAAGTTAAAATAATACAATTGATTAAAATAATTTGAACCATTTTGCGTTCCGCTGTGTCTCAAATAACTCACCTGAGTGTCTCCAAAACTCTCTGCTCTCGAACTATCTCAAGGAAAGCCCAATGATCAAACATCTCCCTAATCAAGAAGAACCTCGAATCACGGCAAAAGCTCTAGCCACTTTTGTCTACAGCTCAGAAAATGCACGAAAAAGGATTCTACGAGCTCAGAAATTCGCTCAAGGGTTTCGAATGTCATATTATAAATCTGCAGAAGCTCTAATTTTGAGATCTTTATCTGGGAATAGATTCGATAGATCAGTATTGGCTGATGGGTTAAAAAATATTCAGCCCAAGAAAGAATCTAAGCAACATAAGGCAAGAGTAAAAAACAACCGGGCAGCTATTAGTATGTTTGAAGAAATAGCTGATCTAGCCGCTCCAGAGCTTGGTGAGATAACTACTAATTTGAATAATTCTACGATTATAATTGATGGTGTGGCAATTAGTGTCAGACCTGAAATTGTATCAAAGAATAAGTCTTTAGGTACCTTTTCATATACTAAGCTGCATTTTTCTAAGGAAAACAAAATTTCGGCAGATGCAGCCGAGATTGTCCTACTGCTAATGCTCAGATTAGGTCAGATGCAACCTGAGTCTGGTTTGAGCTTTGATTTGCAAAAATCAAAGCTGATCGATTGTTTTACGAAGAATATTGTGTTTGGTCATAATTTAGAACGTTACAGAGAAAGGCAACTCGCCCAGAGTTTGAAAGAAATAAGGGCAATGTGGCCACTAATTCAGGAGAGAGATGTGCGTCCTAGACAGATTGCACCATCCAAGAGTGCTAAGCTTTATTAGGCTATGTGGTTTCTGGGGCTGTTCTGAATTTGCGACTACAGAATTTTTAGCGCACGTAGCGCACCCAAGGCTAACGGCGGAAGTGGGATTTGTGCGATTCTTGAGGCATGGAACGCCCCAAGACACCACTTTCACCCGCCTCTAAGCCGGTCCTTGCCCCAGGTAAGCGATACAGTGGCAAGGACGCTTGCCCCGGCCAGAAGAAACGGTATGCTGAGGCCTCCATGGCTTACCAGGTCTTTGCCCGCAAGTACCGTCCTCAGACTTTCGACCAAGTGGTCGGGCAGGAGCACATTACCCAGACGCTGCAAAACGCCATCACCATGGGGCGTTTGGCGCAGGCCTACCTCTTTGTCGGGCCGCGCGGCACGGGCAAGACCAGCACCGCGCGTATCCTGGCCAAGGCGCTGAATGCCACCGATGGGCCCAAGGTGGACTTTGATCCGCAGGACGAGATGGCGAAAGAGATTGCCGAAGGCAACTGCATGGACGTTCTGGAGATCGACGGCGCGAGTAACAACGGCGTCGAGCAGGTCCGCGATCTGCGCGATAACGTCCGCTACGCGCCAGCCAAGGGCCGCTTCAAAATTTACATCATCGACGAGGTGCACATGCTCAGCGTGGCGGCGTTCAACGCACTGCTTAAGACGCTGGAAGAGCCGCCCGCGCACGTGAAGTTCCTCTTCGCCACGACCGAGGTGCACAAGCTCCCCGCCACGATTCTTTCCCGCTGCCAACGCTTCGATCTGCGCCGCATCCCTGAAACTAAGATTGCCGAGCACCTGGCCTGGATTTGCGGGCAGGAAGAAGTGGAAGCCGAGGCGAGCGCTCTGGCCGCCATTGCTCGCTACGCCGAAGGGGGATTACGCGACGCCGAAAGCGCGCTCGACCAGGTGATCAGCTTCTTTGGCGAGAAGGTGACGGAAGCCGACGTGCTGACGATGTTCGGCCTCACCGGTCTGCGTCCGGTGGCGCAGATGGCCACGGCCATCGCCAGTGGCGACACGGTCTCGGCCATGAGGCTGAGCCGCGAACTCATCACCGCCGGCAAGGATTTGGGCAAGCTGAGTCAGGACCTCCTTCGCTTCTTCCGCAACGTCACGCTCTATCAGATTTCGCCTGAAGTCATCCAGGCCGAGTTGCCGAAGGAGGAAGCTGAGGCGGTTGGCCAAGTGGCTGGCTTGCTGCGCCGCCAGGGGGCGCTTGCGATTCTGGAAGAGCTGAGCCAGCTCGAAAGCCGTCTGCGCTACGCGCTCGCCAAAGATGTTCTCTTCGAAGTGGCGCTCATCCAGCTCAGCCAACTGCGCGAGAAGGTGAGCCTGGAAAAGATTCTTAGCGTGATCGCCGGCGGGGACGAGATTCCGTCTCCCAGCGAAGTCATGGCCCAGTTGCCCGTTCCAGAGCAGCCTGTGACTCCCGCCCCCGCCCCACAACCTGCGGCACCCGCCAACGTGACGTTGGATTCAGGTTTACCAAAGGAGGAAGTAGACCAGGCTCCTGCCGCGCCGCTAGAAGAACCGCAGGCTTCCACAAAGCTTGTGGAGGGCGGCAGTCCTCTGCCGCCGCCGGATATAGAAGAAGCTTCCTCATCTGCCACCCTTCCGGAGGAAGAACCAATTGCCCAGGCGCCCGAGCCGGAACCCGAACCTGCGCCGCTTCCGGTTGAGCCAGAACCTGCCCCCGCGCCGCTGGTGGAAGCCAAGCCTGCCGTTTCTTCGAGCCTCAAGGCTGAGCCTGTGGCCAAGCCGCGTGATAAATGGGAAGCTGCCCGAGCCAAGTTCCGCGAACAGCGTGAGTTGGAGTCGGAGATGATCGACGCGATGTACTTCCTCTCCTGCCGGGTCAATGCCTTTGAAATTGCGGTCCCGACGGCCTACGAGAACAAGATGCCCTGGTTGCGCGGGCCGAAGAACGCGGGCTTGTTGAAGGAACTTTTGGAGCAGGAAACCGGCGGGCCAGTTGAGCTGGCCATTGTCGAGCGGGACGATCCGCACGCCTCCCCCAAGCTTCCCCACGAACCCGAAGCCAAGCCTGCTACCGAAGCCGCCGAGCCGGAAAAGAAGAAGCTGGACCCGGAGGAGGCTCCCCGGATGACGCAGGAAGAATACGAGAACGATCCGCTCATTAAGCAGGCGATGGAGCTTTTTGACGCCAAAATCACCCCCGCGAAATAATCTAATTCAATTGAGACGGAATGACCAAATGATCCAAATGAAGTTGGGCAAGTCGAGAGAACTCATTTTGTAATTTCCGTTCATCCCGTCAAAAAAACATTAAAGGAGAAACGACCATGAACATGATGAAGATGATGAAGCAGGCCCAGCAGATGCAGGCCAAGATGAAGGAAATGCAGGACGAAGTGGCCGGCAAAGAATTTGAGGCCGAAGCCGGAGGCGGCGCGGTCAAAGCCGTGGCCACGGGCAGCGGCGACCTGGTTTCCCTTAAGATTGATGAAGACATGCTTAAGGAAGGTGACGCCGAGATGGTGGAAGACTTGGTGGTGACCGCCGTCAACGAAGCTATTTCCAAAGGCCGCGAAGAAATGCAGGCCGAGATGGGTAAGATGACGAAGGGCATGGGGCTGCCGCCGGGCTTGATCTAGAACCCCAGATCACGTGGATTTGCCCAGATTTTTTCTCAGGGGTGCGCGACCCTGCTTCTGAGAGTTAATCGGTGAGAATCTGCGTCACTCGGTGGTTTAATTTCTATTTGTTATGGCTGAGTACCCGCCCGCAATGCGCGAATTGATCGAGGCGCTGCGCCTGTTGCCTTCGGTTGGGCCGCGCGGGGCGGAGCGGCTCGCGCTCTTCCTCCTCCAGCAGCCGGAAGCATTGAGTGAGCGTCTCGCCCGCGCCGTTTATGACGCTCGGAAGAAGATCACCCGCTGTCCGGAGTGCGGCAACTTTGCTGAAGACGGCGGACTTTGCTCCATTTGCCAGGACCCGTCACGCGACCGGACGGTCTGGTGCGTGGTGGAGCAGGCGAACGACATCCTCCAGCTGGAGAAGGCGGGCACCTTCCGCGGACTCTATCATGTGCTGGGTGGACGGCTCTCGCCGTTGGATGGCATTGGGCCGGAGCAGCTGAACATCGACAAGCTGTTCAAACGGGTGGAAGAGCAAGGCCCGAGCGAAATCATTTTGGCGCTGGGCGCCGATGTGGAGGGTGAAACCACGGCCCATTACCTCGCGCCGAAGTTAAAAGAGCTGGGCGTAAAAGTTAGCCAACCAGCCCGTGGCCTATCGGCGGCAGGAGGCTTGGCCTACACGGATAGCGTCACCCTGGGCTACGCGCTGGACGGCCGCAGCGAGTTGTAAGGATTTGGTGAGCCGCGGGCTTGGCATTGCGCCCAACCCCAGTTGATGCGAGGATACGTCCATGAAGATACGGCACTTGGGCGGCTGGGTATCCCTCCTCCTGTTGACGAGTGGCTGGGGCGCAATCGCTGGTGACAAGCTGGAGACCAAGCCCCACTTGGCTTTGGCGATTCCCTTTGTGGAGCGGCAGGGCGGCGTGGGCGTGGCCTTTCCAGTCATGATCAACAAGCAGGCGGTCATCCTGCCGGATAAAGTCATGCGCGTGATTTATAATCCACCCCGGGCCGATGATGCCGAGGTGCTGGCCATCCAAACGCGGGCGGAGAAGGAAGTCGCCTACACCAAGGTGCATCGGCTCAAGTCCGACAAGCCGCTGAGTGCGACGGAAATGGCCGTGATCAAGGTGGCGCGTGAAACGCATTGGCCGACGACGAACATGTTCCAGTTGGCGCTCGCTAATCTCAACGCCAAGAATATGCGGATGGTCTGGGTGGACCCGGGGACAATGGAACTCTACGATCATAACATTGAGCTGCCCTACGGCTTACTCGTCGGGAAAAAAGGCGGGCGCTTTGTTGATGTGCTGGCGGTCGAGCGCGGCAGCCGTGGCGAAGCGGCCGGCATT
>CAWUJC010000219.1:0-5275 GCA_963922355.1 uncultured bacterium
TGTGCTGCCGCAAATCCTCCGGCTGCTCCGGCGTACCGTGCGCCTTGGCCGCAGCGCGCGAAGGAGCCCGGGTGATCCTCGTCCAAGATCGCCCGGTTCTGGGTGGCAACGCCTCGAGCGAAGTGCGCATGCACATCGTCGGCGCCGATGCCTTCGGGAGTGGGCCTGATCTGGAATGCGAATCACGCGAAGGCGGCATCATCGAAGAAATCCGGCTGGAAACCGCAGTGCGCAATCCTCAGCGCTCTGCCACGATGCTCGACCTCATCCTATACGAGAAATGCCGAGCCGAACCTAACTTGACGCTCCTCCTCAACACGACCGTGGTCGGCGCGGAAGTAAAAGGCGACCGCATCACCGCTGCCCGGGCCGTCCGGGAAAGTACGCAAGAGCACTTCACCATCCGAGCAAAAGTCTTTGCGGATTGCACTGGGGACGGTCGCCTGGGTGCCGAAGCAGGAGCCCCCTTCATGCGAGGCCGGGAAGAGCATGCCGCGTTTGGTGAAACCCACGCGCTTGAGCAGGCCGATGATAAGACCCTGGGCTCGACCTTGCTTTACCAAGCCCGGAAGCACGAGCGCCCTATGCCGTTCGTTGCTCCGCCCTTCGCCCGTAAGTTTAGTGAGGATGACTTGAAGCACCGCCTGCAGATCAACCCCTCTGCCATCGACGGCGGCTTGGAGTACGGCTTTTGGTGGTGCGAGTGGGGCGGCGAGCTTGATACCATTACCGACAATGAGACCATTCGCGATGAACTCATGGCCATCCTCATGGGTGTCTGGGAGGTGATCAAAAACTCCGGACGCTATCCGGGTACGGAAAACTGGGCCTTGGATTGGTTTGGTTGGCTTCCTGGCAAACGCGAAAGCCGCCGTTTTATCGGCCAGCACATCTTAACCGAACGCGACGTCCTAACCGCCCCGAATTTTCCCGACACGATTGCTTACGGGGGTTGGCCGATCGACCTGCACCCACCGGGCGGAGTTGACGCCACCGAAGAGCCCCCGTGTCAACACATCAAAGTGCCCCATCTTTACGGCATCCCGCTGCGCAGTTGTGTCGGGGCCGAACACCGCAACCTCGTCTTTGCGGGGCGAAACTTTTCCGCCACGCACGTGGCCTTTGCCAGTACCCGCGTGATGGCCACTTGCGCGGTCATGGGCCAAGGCGTTGGCACCGCCGCGGCCGTCAGCGTCCAACGTGGCATCGACATGGCCGACTTGGCTGACCGAGTTAAACCGATGCACGAGGTCCAGCAACGTCTTTTGCGTGCGGACTGTTTTCTGCCAGGCGCTATCAACCAAGACAACGCCGACTTGGCTCGACGCGCTCGCATCTCGTCCTCCAGCCACCAACCGGGCGGCAAACCGGAACAGATCGGTAGCGGCCAGACTCGCGCCGTCCATGGCGAGCGCGGCGTCCGCCCAGAGCTGACCCGCGTGGCCTCTCATCGTTGGATGAGTGATCCGGCAGAGGGCTTCCCAGCTTCCCTGGAGCTGAATTGGGAGGCCCCTGTTACCATTCGCCAGATCGAGCTTACCTTCGACACGGGTATGTTCCGTAAGCTGACCTTTTCCCAATGCGACGCCTACACGCGATCGCTTGTCTGGGGGCAGCCCCAGCCGGAAACTGTGCGCGACTACACCCTGGAAGCCCAACTCGCTGATGGCAGCTGGAACACGATAGAAACAGTCACCGATAACTACCAGCGCTTGCGTCAGCACAGGTTGGCCCAAAGCATCACGACAAACCGGCTACGATTGTCGGTTCTGGCCACCAACGGGCTCGACCACGCCCGCGTCTTCGAGGTGCGAGCGTACGCTTAACGGTACGCTTGTCCGTTTCAACCTTTCAGGGGCCGCACGGTCTTGCCTTCTTTCCAGTCGCCGTGGATCAGCACCGTTTTCGCTGACTCCGGAATCCCGCGCTCATTACGATGGAGCTGGCCCACCACCAGATCCACCATGGCAGCACCAATGCTGAGGTTATTTTGACTAAGGCCAGAGAACTCATCAGATTCCTCCCGTTGCAGTGTCACCAGCCCTACTTGATCCGGGATACCAGAGATCAATTTGAGCAAGGACCGACCAATCATGTCCAAGTTCACGATCACCCCGTCGATCTCTTGCTCATCCAGGATGCGTTTCACCTCGGTTAGATCATCAATTTGATCCAGCACAATCGGATCCGCGGACTGCCCCGGGGCAAAACTTTGTCGCAAGGCATGGTAGGCCCCCAAGAAAATGTGATAGTGCTCGTCCTGCCCTCGGTGCATCACGAGGGTGAATTTGCGATAGCCTCGTTGGATCAACTGTCGGCCCGCGTCCTGCATCAGTTGGAAGTGAAAAGAACACACTCGGTGAAGATCCGGCTCCCGCATCGTGTAGGCGTAGGTGGCGTTGGCGAGCGGCGTAAAATCAAAGCCCTCGAGAATCTCCGGAGTGGGAGCTAGATAAATGGCCCCGACCGTCCCGCGCGCGTGCAAGATCGTGTTGAGTCTTTCCGGACTTAGGTTGCCCTTCCCAAGCAGGAAGACTTCCAAGCCAAAACCAGCCGCCTCCGCTCGTTGGCGTGCGCCTTCCAGGATAGCAGTCAGGGTCTGGTTATTCTCTAAAACCTTGGAATCGTTGCTCGCCACCACGGCCGCCAAAGATGCTTGCGCCATGCTGGCTGTTCCGCTGCGCAGATGGCTCATCAGTGAGTTGACGAGCGGGTTCGGCCGGTAGCCCAGCTTCTTCGCCAAGTCATGAATCCGCTGCCTTGTCTTGACGTTGATCTTGGGATCATTGCGCAGGGCGTAGGAGACCGTCATGCGCGAAAGCCCAGCGGCTTTGGCGATATCGGCTTGGGTAACAACGCTGCCTTTACGAGCCATCTCAACTTGCTTCTATGAGCCTAGTTTAAGCCCCAGCTATCCGGTGGGGCAAAAAGAAAGGGCCTCCTCCCCTTTTCATGGGGAGAAAACCCTTCCTCAACCTCACTCACTCAAAACCGTTGCTCATGTGCGGCGGCGCAAAGCCAGCAGACTCAATCCACCCAACACCAAAGCAGCAGATGTCGGCTCAGGAATCGGTACCACATCGGTAAACTCGGTACCGAGGCGAATCTCATCCAAGCTCAGAGCCACGTTTCCCAGCACTTCACGAATTTCAATGTTGTTGAGGGCCAAATTCGCACCAGAAAGTGTGATATCGGCCGCATCACCCGCCGTTTCCGGGTTCAACCACACCTCGAAGGTGTCGCTGTTGGCGGCTGAATCAAAGCCGTACTTATAGACGATCAGATTGGGGGCGGTCGTGCTCAAGCTGCCCAAAGCAATCGAGCCCGTGCCAATGACGGTGGCAGTCGCATTCGTCAGCTGGAAGTTGGAACCAGCCGAACTCTGACGAATCGCTAAACCATCACCTCCTGCCGTGGTGAAGAGATTAAAGAGCGTGTAAGCTCCAGAAGCGGAGTAATCCGAAGCCGTAAACATGAAGCTCCCCCACAGGTCACCATCGACTCCCGTACCGCCGATGTAGTTGCCCGCACCACGTAAACCGGCGTTATCGTAAACGCCACCCGTGTCGATATCGAGAAAACGAATATTCCGTTCATTCGAAAGAGAAGCCGTGTTCCCGACGGCCAAGAAAGCCGAGTAGTCGGCGTTCGCGTCGGTGTACTGCAAGCCTGGAGAAGCAACGGTTCCCGTGGTCCCATTGGTTGTCCAAGTCGGATTAGAAGGCGAGCGCCAGCCGCTGCCGCCCGATTGACCGCTGATGTTGGCACCGGCGGTGTAGTCAAAGGATTCGATGGTGAGGAGGCTAGCCTGTGCGGGAATGACTAAGCTGACCGCGAGAGCCGCTCCGGAGATAAGTTGATGGAGTTTCTTCATAGGAGGATTTTGTTGAGGTTGTGATTCGCTAGTACGAACTGCCCCATCCTAGGAAGCTGCCGAGGCCCACGACAAATGTCGTGCCGGTGTACTCGTACACAAATGCCAGCAACCCCGGCTAGCTTCCTGCCTCCCCTAGGTCCGGCGGCTTACTCGACCGATTGAAAGGACTGACGGTAAGCGCGAGGCGAGAGTTTGTACTCACGTAGGAACAACCGGGAAAAGTAACCCCGCGTTTCAAACCCCATTTGCTGGGCGATTTCGTCAATATTGTAGTCCTGCTGGCGAAGCAAAGCCGCAGCGCGTTTGAGTCGTGCCTTATGCAAGAACTGGACCGGCGTCATTTCCGTCTCTTGTTTCCAGACACGGCGAAAATGCACCGGCGTGCAACCTAAGCGCAGGACTTCTTCTGGAAAGTGCCAGAGCCGCATGGGGGCCTCACTGACCTGGGCAATCAACGCCCGGACTTTGCCCACCAAGGGCGTGGTCGGCGACGTCACCTTGGGTTGGAGGTGAAGCTGCAATAAGAGCCCCTCCAACTCGTAGATGGCTTCCGGGTCGTCCAACTCCCGCTCACTCAGCAGGGATTGGACGCGGGCGAACCTCCGGCGAAAGTCCTTCGGGTTGGTGATGAGGCGGTAGGCCTCACTCGGTGGACAAAGCGGATGTAAGCGGTTCTGTTGCCACACTTCCGCCCGCGGGTCCTTCCAGGAAATGAAGCTGTGATCCCAATGCCCCGCTGGCCCCGGGCGATAGCACCAGCGCGGCCCGGGCCACGTCCAAAAGGCCACTGGCCCGTCAAAATAACGTTCCTCGCCCCCCTCGGCTGAATAATACACCTGCCCTTGGTGAGCGTAGTTCAACGCCCAAGTCTCAAAGACGGCATCCACCGTTTCCGTATGATGGGGAATATGGTTAAACCGGAAGACCCGGACACCTGAAAAGTGACGAAGCGTAAACATACAAGGTTTTTATTGTCCTTAATTTAGCCACATGACGCCTTTTCTATCCATAAGATAATTTGTTAGATGTTTTTTTAGTTCTTATTCAAACCAACCCCCTTATCCCCAACATGCTGACAAAAACGCTGCAAACCATTACCTGGGGCGATCCCCAGCACGACCGTTTCGACCACATCTTCGGCTTGGCCAAAGCCAGCGGCTTTGACGCCCTGGAAATTGGCTATCGCCGTCTCAGCCAAGTCTCCGTCGAGGAGATGCAGTCCCTGCTCGAGAAGCACCAACTCACCCTAAGCTCCACCCACATCGGTGGCAATTTGGAGGACATGAAGCAAGCCGGCGAAGAGCGCGATGGCCTGGCTCGCATTTTGGGCGACGTCAAAAAACTTGGGGCGAAGAACATCATGTACTCCGGCCTCAATGATCAGGACAAAGATGTCAT
>CAWUJC010000220.1:0-5271 GCA_963922355.1 uncultured bacterium
GCGACGAGTTGGGCGTCTTCCCGCACAACACGACCAGCAACTCCATCCTCATTGTGGGAGACAAGCTCTTCGTTGCCACCAGTAACGGCATGGACTGGTCGCACACCAACATCCCGAATCCCAATTCCCCGGCGCTCATCTGCCTGGACAAGAAGACGGGTGATCTCCTGGGTGAAGAAGGCAGCGGCGTCTCCACCCGAGTGTTGCACGCGAGTTGGAGTTCCCCGGCCTTCGGCAAGATTGATGGCACGCCGCAGATCATCTGGGGCGGAGGCGACGGCTGGGCCTACGGCTACGGCCTGGAGGCCAAACCGGACGACGAAGGCTTCGACATCCTTCCCGAGCTTTGGCGCTTCGACTGCAATCCGCCCGAGTATTGGAAAGATGAAAACGGCGAGCCGATCCGCTACGCCACCGCGCCCGGACCAAGCGAGTGCATCAGCACCGCCGTGGTCTACGATAACAAAGCCTACATCGCGATTGGCCAGGATCCTGAACACGGGGACGGCGTTGGCGCGATCTCCTGCATTGACCCGAGCAAACGCGGCGACATCACCAAGTCAGGTAAAGTCTGGCAGTACAAGGGCATTGGCCGGACCATCTCCACGCCCTCCATTGCGGACGGTCTCGTCTTCATTGCCGAGTACGCGGGGAAGATCCACTGCCTGGATGCCGCCACCGGCAAGCCCTATGGCGTTTATGACACCAAGAGCCGCATTTGGGGCTCGACGCTGGTGGCTGATGGAAAGGTCTTCATTGGTGACGAGGACGGCGAATTGATCATCCTCTCGGCCGACAAGGAACTGAAGGAACTCGGCAAGATCAACTTGGGCGCACCGGTCTACAGCTCCCCGATCGTGGCCAACGATGTCCTGTATGTGGCGACCCAGACCCACCTCTACGCCATCGCCAAGTCGCCGAAAACCGCGGCCAAGTAAGCGAGACGATTCTTCCTCATGAGCAAGCCCGCTTCCCGCCGACGCCGCTGGTTCTTTTATGGCCTGCTGGTCATTCTCTTCGTTTTCCATCACGACTACTTCTTTTGGGACTGGCACATCGTGATCGGCGGCATCCCCGCTGGGCTGGTCTACGACATGTTGTACTCCAGCATCTGTGCGTTCACTTGGTGGATGATGGTCCGCTTTGCCTGGCCGGATGAGCTGGAGGAATTTGCCGACAGCGGCGAGGGGGGCAAGGAGGGCCTGTGACGCAGATTTGGATCATCGTCATTTACCTCAGCCTGTTAGTGGGCGTGGGGTTGATCAGCGCGCAGTTCTTCCGCGGGACGAGCCGCGACTTCTTTGTCGTCAGCCGGAGCATCGGGCCGTTCCTGCTTCTGATGTCCGTCTTTGGGACGACGATGACAGCGTTCGCGATGGTGGGCAGCAGCGGCGGGGCGTTTAAAGACGGCATTGCGGTGTACGGTAAGGTGGCGGGGTGGTCCGTCCTGCTGCATTCCGCCGTCTTCTTTTTCATTGGAATGAAGCTCTGGGCCTTCGGCAAGCGCTACGGGCATGTGACGCAGATCCAGTTCTTCCGCGCTCGGTTCGAGAGCGACGCTCTGGGCTACGTCCTTTTTCCAGTCTTGGTGGGGTTGGTCATTCCCTACTTACTGGTGGGCTTGCTTGGGGCTGGGGCCACCGTCCAAGGCGTGACGCGTGGCGCTTTGCCCGAGGTGTTTACTTCGACGGGCGGGGCCGTGCCGCCGTGGCTGACGAGTGGGGTTATTTGCCTCGTGGTGATGAGCTACGTCTTTGCGGGCGGGATGCGCAGTGCAGCTTGGGCCAACGCCTTTCAGACCTGCATCTTCATGGTCATGGCCGTGGTGGCGTTTTGGATGATTGCCCAAAACCTGGGCGGGATGAACGCGGCCACCATGGCGGCTGACGACAATAAGTTCATTCGCGAAGGCAACGTCGGTCAACTGGAGTACTTCACCTATTTCTTCATTCCTCTGTCGGTGGCGATGTTTCCGCATCTCTTCCAGCATTGGCTGACCGCCAAGCGCGCCAAGACCTTTCGCCTGACGCTGATCGCCCATCCCATCTTTATCATGATCACGTGGATTCCGTGCATCCTCATTGGCATCTGGGCGACGGGCGCGATGACCCCGGACGGCATGCCGCTGACCAGCGATAAGACTCCGGCCAACGCCGTGTTGGGCATCATGGTGAAGAACTTCACCACGCCGGTGCTTTCCGGCTTGGTCACGGCGGGAGTCTTGGCCGCGATCATGTCCTCGCTCGACTCTCAGTTTGTCGCCCTCGGCACGATGTTCACGCAAGACGTGGTGGTGAAGGCAGCGGGCAAGAAACGCTTCTCTGACCGGCAGATCATCTGGCTGGCGCGAGGCTTTATTACCGGGATCGTTCTGCTGACTTGGATCATTTCCCTCTTCGCGCCGAAAGCGATTTTCCCGTTGGGCGTCTGGTGCTTCACGGGTTTTGCGGCGCTTTTCCCCATCGTCTTTGTGGCTCTTTACTGGAAGCGCGCGACCGCCGCAGGGGTGATCGCTGGTGTGCTGGCTACAGCGGTGACTTGGATCATTTTCTTTACCTGGTCCAACGTGGCGGGGACCGGTCGGCCGGGCGATGTGCTGCTTTGGGGGATTAACCCGGTGGCCTACATCTTCGGGGCCTGTGCCTTGGCAGTACTCGTCGTTTCTCTGGTCACGCGTCCGCCGACGGAAGACACCGTGGCCAAATACTTTCCCCAGAAAAATCCATCATGACCCAAGCCGCCGCCGACCAAGCTCAAGACGCCCTCAATGCCCACGTGCGGGAGATCGTCTCCTGGCATTTTTCGCCCGAAACCGGTTCTCCCTTTTGGCTAGAATGGAAGGAGAAGGCGGGCTGGGACCCGGCGAAAGAGGTCACCTGCTTTGCCGACCTCGTCCGCTTTGAGCACTTCCAGGACGAATGGCTCCGTGACTTACCCAACGAGGTTTGGGTACCCAAGGCTTATGCCGGGAAACCCTTTAGCATTTTCGAGACCGGTGGCACTACGGGCATGCCGAAGCAGCGCATTGCCTGGGAGGATCATTATCGTGACTACGAGGAATTCGGCGACCGCCTGGACGACGCCCACTTTCCCCCCGGGGCCAATTGGCTCATGGCCGGGCCGACCGGTCCGCGGCGCTTGCGCGTGGCGATCGAGCACTTGGCCAACTATCGAGGCGGCAACTGCTACTTCGTCGATCTCGATCCGCGCTGGGTCAAACGGTTGATCAAAGCCCAACGCTACGACGAAGCCCAGGAGTACGCGCGGCATGTCGTCGAACAGGCCGTCGTGCTCCTCAAGAACCGGGAGATCAATTGCCTCTTCACCACACCCAAGCTGCTCGAAGCCATGGGGGAGCGCATCTCGCTCCCCAACGCCGGGATCAAAGGTGTCTTCTGTGGCGGAACGACGATGACGCCGCAGATCGTCCGCTTTTTGGTCGAGGAAGTGTTGGAAGGGAAGGCCGGATTTGTTCCCACCTACGGCAACACGCTCATGGGTTTGGCCAGTAGCAAGCCCCTCACTGCGGATGACAACTACAGCATCACGTATTACGCTCCCCAGCCGCGCGCCGTGCTGCGCTTGGTGGATCCGAAGGACACGGCGCAAACGGTACCCTATGGCGAGTACGGGCGGGTGGAACTGACCACGCTGACCAAGGAGTTTTTCATGCCACGCTTCCTGGAGCGAGACGAAGCCATGCGGCGCGAGCCTTGCGATCTTTACCCTTGGGACGGGGTCGGAGAAGTCCGGCCCTTTGGCGTGATGGAAAAGAAAATCGTCGAAGGCGTGTATTAATCTAGATTATTTTACAGATAAAAAAATACTAACTTTTCTAATGAGCTTGTTTCGACTTGCGGGAGGTCAGAGAACTCCTTATGTCTTGGAGAGGTAAATACTTATGAGTGCGAAGCCCGTTGCCTTTAACAACACCGTCTTGCGGGATGGCCACCAGTCCTTGGCCGCCACCCGGATGTCCACCGAGCAAATGCTACCTGCCGCTCCCATCCTCGATGAGATGGGCTTCCACGGCCTCGAAACCTGGGGCGGTGCCGTCATTGATTCCTGCCTGCGCTACCTGGGGGAGAATCCTTTTGACCGCTTGCGTCGGCTCAAAGAAGCGGCCCCCAAGACGCCGCAGATCATGTTGCTGCGCGGCCAGAACATCGTGCAATACACCGCTTTCCCGGATGACGTCGTCCGCGCCTTTGTGAAGGCCACCTGCGACGCCGGCTGCGACGTGCTCCGGATCTTCGACGCGCTGAACGACATCCGCAACCTGACCACGGCGATCGACGAAACGCTCAAGTGCGGCCATCAGGCCCGCGGCGAAATTTGTTACACCACCAGCCCGGTTCACACCGTGGAAAACTTCGTCAAGTTTGGCCACGAGCTGAAGGAAGCGGGTTGCCAGACGATTGGCATCAAGGACATGGCCGGGGTTCTCGTTCCGCCCATTGCGTACGATTTGGTGAAATCGCTCAAGAAGGAGGTGGGCCTGCCGGTGATCGTGCACAGCCACGATACCGCCGGCTTGGCCGCCACGACTTACTACGCGGCGATTGAGGCGGGGGCAGATGTGGTGGAAACCTCCATTGCGCCGATAGCCAACGGCACCGCCCAGCCGGATACGCTGCGGATGATGGAGATGCTCGAAGGCAGCCCTCGCCAACCGACTTACGACAAGGACAAGTTGGCCGTCTTGCGCGAGCACTTCACCAAGGTCTATGAGGAACTCGGCGCTTTCACCAGCCACGTGAATGAAACCGTGGATGCCGACACGCTGATTTACCAAGTCCCCGGCGGCATGCTGAGTAACTTCCGCAATCAGTTGAAGGAAATGGGGATGTTCGAGCGCTTCAACGAGGTGATGATGGAGATTCCTCACGTACGTAAGTGCCTGGGCTACATTCCTTTGGTGACGCCGACCTCGCAGATCGTGGGTGTGCAGGCGATGTTCAACGTCAAGTTTGGCCGCTGGAAAAATCTCAGCCCGGCGGTGATTGATATCGCACTCGGCAAGTACGGTAAGACGCCCGGACCGGTGGACGAAGATCTGCTTAAGCTCGTCATCGAGAAAACCAAGCAGGATCCGGTTACTCATCGCTCGGCCGACGATTTGGAACCGCGCATGGACAAGCTCAAGGCCGAGTTGCGCGACAAGGGCCAGATCGCGCATGTGGGTCTGTCGAACTTTGCAGCATGGCAGGTGATGAAAGCTCAGGCCATTGGTGCCCAGTTCGACCTTTCCGTGTCGATCCTGCAACCGAT
>CAWUJC010000221.1:0-5261 GCA_963922355.1 uncultured bacterium
AAATTTCCAGGCCAAGGCGGACTACGAGAAAGCCGATGCCGAACTGAATGCCGCTTACCAGGAAGCGAAGAAACTCCTCCCTCCCGATCGGCAGAAGCTCCTCCTCAATGCCCAACGCGCCTGGCTCAAGTACCGCGACGCAGCCGCTAAATCTGCTGCCTCAGCCTACGAAGGCGGCAGCATCCAGCCCTTGATTACCTTCACCACCCTCACCGAAATGACGCAATTCCGTACCAAGCAGATCAAGGATTTGACGCGCCCCTAACAGCTCAGCCGCCCTTCATCAGCACGGGCTTTACACCAATTCCTGAATCTCTAATCTGCACCGGATGAAGTTGTTCCCCTTTTTCCTTTCCGTCCTGCTTGTTCTTCTGGCGGCGACTCCAAGCGAAGCGCGCAACAAGGTCTATGGCGCGGTGGAAGGCAAGCTGGTCGCCCTGGATGGCCGGGTTCTCGATACCATCATGGACCCGACCCGGGTCAAAAACGCGCGCTTTTACGCCATCTTTTTTGCCGCGGGCAACGACGAAGCCAGCCAGGCTTTGTCCTCCCAACTCGTTCAATTCTACAAGTACGCCTCCCCGCGCTACCCCAAGTTTGACATCATCTTCATTTCCCGCGATGCCAGCGACTGGGAGATGGAGGAATTTATGCTGAAGGGCCCCATGCTTTGGCCGGCGGTCGAATACAACGAGGCTAAGACCAATCCGCTCAACCGCTTGGCCTCGGGCGCCCCCATTCCAGTTCTGGTCTTCCTCAGTGCGGAAGGCAAGGTCCTGGCGAGCAGCACCAAGCAGAGCCCCGAGCAGGTCCTCTCCTTTATGGATGATTTTTTGCAGAAGAACGGCCGCTAGCCTCGACTCCGGGGTTGCGTCTCCATTCCGGTGTCCTAGCGTAATTCTTATGAAACATCTTCTCTTCGCCTGCTTTAGCGCTGTTTGTTTGCTCGCCTCCCCCGTCCAAGGCAATGAAATCTACGACGCCGTCAAACGTGATCTGGTTGCCGTTGACGGAAAGCGAGTCAAGAAGCTCAAGGACACCGTCCGAATGGAAAACGCCCAGTACTACGCGATCTACTTCAGCGCCCACTGGTGCCCGCCTTGCCGTAAATTCACTCCCAAGCTTGTCAATTTTTACAACGAGATGAAGGGTAAATACGACAACTTCGATATCATCTTCGTCAGCCGAGACAAAAGTGAGAAAGCCATGGAAGACTACATGGTCGGTGCCAACATGCCCTGGCCGGCCATTGACTTTCGTGACGTCAGTCGTGCCAAGGAAATCCAGAAGTACAAAGGACGCGGTATCCCCAATCTGGTCTTGGTCGACGCTGACGGCAAAGTTCTCTCCGCCAGCTATGAGGGCACCAACTACGTGGGCCCGACCAAGGTGATGGAGGACATGAAGAAGATTCTGGAAACCCGAAAAATGGCCGCGAAGTAAACCCGACCTGTTACGATTACGTGACAGCTACCCTGGCCACTTGCACCCCTCTTGGCACCGAGCCAAGGTAGCTTTTAAGCCCCCTAAAAACCGCCCCTTCCACTATGAGTAAGCCCACCGACAACCCGGCTTGGCAACAGCTGAGCGACCACTACGAATCCGTCAAAAGCCTCCACATGCGCGACCTCTTTTCTGAGGACCCCGAGCGCTTTAACAACTTCTCCCTCTCCTTCGGCGAAGGCGACGACACGATCCTGCTCGACTACTCTAAAAACCGCATCACCGGCGATACCATCCGCCTGTTGCGTGAATTGGCCGCCCAGTGCGAAGTCCCGGAATGGGCCAACAAGATGTTCACTGGGGAAAAGATCAACATCACGGAAAAGCGCGCGGTGCTGCATATCGCCCTGCGCAACCGCTCCAACCGCCCGATCCTAGTCGACGGCGAAGACGTCATGCCCGGCGTGAACGCCGTCCTCGCCCACATGGAGGAGTTCTCCGAGAAGATCCGCTCCGGCGAGTGGAAAGGCTACACCGGCAAGCCGATCACCGACGTGGTGAACATCGGCATCGGCGGTTCCGACCTCGGTCCGGTCATGGTGACCGAAGCGCTCAAGCATTACGCCGACGGCCCCACCTGCCACTTCGTCTCCAACGTCGATGGCACCCACATGGCCGAGACCCTCAAGCTTTGCTCGCCCGAGACCACCCTCTTCTTGGTCGCCTCCAAGACCTTCACCACCCAGGAAACCATGACCAACGCCACCACGGCCAAGGACTGGTTCCTCGAAGCGGCTGGCGACGAGAAACACGTGGCCCTGCACTTTGCCGCCCTCTCCACCAACAAGGAAGCGGTCACCGCCTTCGGCATCAACCCGGACAACATGTTCCCGTTTTGGGATTGGGTTGGCGGTCGCTACAGCCTTTGGTCCGCCATCGGCCTCTCCATCGTGCTGGCCATCGGTTACCAACGTTTTGTCGAATTGCTCGAAGGCGCCCATGCCATGGACGAGCACTTCCTCAACACGCCGCTAGAAAACAACCTGCCCGCCACTCTCGGCTTGGTAGGCATCTGGTACAACAACTTCTTTGGTGCCCAAACCAACGCCATCCTGCCGTACGACCAATACCTCCATCGCTTCAGCGCCTACTTCCAGCAGGGCGACATGGAATCCAACGGCAAGCACGTCAACCGCGACGGCGACCACGTCGGCGTCCAGACCGGCCCGATCCTCTGGGGCGAACCCGGTACGAACGGCCAGCATGCCTTTTACCAGCTCATCCACCAAGGCACCAAGCTCATCCCCTGCGACTTCATCGCGCCGGTGGAAACGCTTAACCCGGTCGGCCAGCATCACCCCATTCTGCTCTCCAACTTCTTCGCCCAACCGGAAGCGCTGATGAAAGGGAAGACCGAAG
The DNA here is from genome assembly GCA_963922355.1 of uncultured bacterium. Classification (GTDB taxonomy): domain Bacteria; phylum Verrucomicrobiota; class Verrucomicrobiia; order Methylacidiphilales; family UBA1321; genus CAWUJC01. Next base: position 2,863 of record CAWUJC010000221.1, read on the forward strand.
CGGAAGTCCGCGCCGAACTGGAAGCCTCCGGCATGAGCGGCAAGGACCTGGAAGACCTCGTTCCGCACAAGATCTTCGAAGGGAACAAGCCGACCAACTCGATCTTTGTGCAGAAGATCACGCCGCGGACGCTGGGCAGCTTGATCGCCCTCTACGAGCACAAGATCTTTACTCAAGGCATCATCTGGAACATCAACTCCTTTGACCAATGGGGCGTGGAACTCGGCAAACAGTTGGCTAAGGCCATCTTGCCAGAACTTCTCGCCGATGGTCCGGTGGAAAGCCATGACAGCTCCACCAACGGGCTGATCAACTGGTACAAGGAGCACGCGAAATAAGCGATCGCCTGCTCAACAACGCGCTCCTGGTCGGCATCGGGCTGATCTGGGGCGCGCAGTTTTTGCTCAACCATCTGGCGCTGGATTCCCTCAGCCCGTTGGAAATTGCCGCCGGGCGCATCCTTCTCGGCCTCGTCACCCTTAGCCTGCTTCATGCAGCACTCTCGGCCTGGGCCCCGACCCCACCGGAGAACACTCCGACCGGTCCCCAGCCCTGGGGCCGCTACGCCATCATCGCGGGCCTGGAATGCGTTCTACCCCTCTGGCTCATCCCCTTTGGCCAGCAGTCGATCAGCAGCAGCCTAGCGGCGCTGCTCTTCGCGACCGTACCTTTCTCCACCCTCCTACTCTCCACCACAGTCCTACGAGTGGAAAAATGGAACCTCTGGTCCTTCACTGGTGTCCTCCTCGGCTTTTGCGGGATTGCCCTATTGGTCTGGCCCGATCTCTCCGGCCAACCCGCTGCCGGGGAAGACCACGTCGCCACCTCCTCTTCCCATCTCATCGGCATGGCAGCCATTATGGGAGCCGCGCTTTGCTACGCGGTCAGCACGGTGATCATTCAAACGCTGCCCCGGTTCTCGCCCGTCCTGATCATGCGCAACGTCTTCTTCCTCGCCGCGATTCCCATCGTCATCCTCGCGTTGATCTTCGAACCCTTTGAACTCGGCGAAATTCAACCGAGCAGCTGGCTGGCCCTTCTGGCACTGGGGGTTTTCTGCAGTGGCCTCACCTACGTCATGTTCAACTGGCTCATCATCCGCGCCGGAGCCACCTTCGCTTCCTGCAACAACTACCTCGTCATCCTCACCGGCGTCGTACTTGGCACGCTTTTACTTGGTGAACATCTCCATCCGCTCGACTATCTCGCCATGGGCATCATCTTCTCCGCCCTAGCGCTGAGCCAATTCGCCACTTCCCACCAACAAGGCTGAAGTATAGGTTTACCCATCTCGTCTCATCACCTCATGAAAACACCCGCTACCCTGTCCCTGTTGGCCTTCCTTAGCCTCCTGCTTGTCGCGTCGACAACTCAGGCGCAAGGGAACGAGACCAAACCTTCCATGGAGGAACTGATCGAACGGCTCGAGAAGCGGGTCGAAGAATTGGAGACGCGGCTTGCTCCCTTCCTCGAAGACGAAGAGCGCCTGGAAATCATCGAACGGCAACGCCTCAAGGCCCAGGAACGCATGCAGAAAGACCTGGACCACTTCTCCAAAGACCAATTGAAGGAGATCGAGCGCCTGTACCGGAAAGCCACCAACCCGGCGACCGCACCCGACAAGGGCAAAGCCCTGCTCAAGCAAATCGTCGAGCAATTTCCCAAGTCCAACCGCGCGGGTTGCGCCCTCCAATACCTGGGCCAGCGCGCGACCGGCCAGGAACAAGTGACCTACTTCGAACAGGCGATCCAAAACCACAGCGACTGCTACTACGGCGACGGCGTCCAAGTCGGCCCCTATGCCCGTTACTACCTGGCAACCGCCTTGCTCCAGGCCAACCAGCCGGAGAAGGCGAAAGAACTGCTCGAAGCCATCCTCGCGCAGTATCCGGAAGCCGTCACCCACCGCGGTCAGCTCCTCGCCCCGCTCGCGCAAAACCGGCTCGACCGGATCAAGCAAGCCGCCTCGCCAGCGGCTTCCGAATAAGCCTCTCCAATCACCGGATTGCTCTCCCTCCGAGTCTGGCGCATACTATCCCCTTGCTCATGGATGCCGTACCGACTCCTTCCCCCGCCCCGCCCAGCCGTGTCTGGCGCTCTTGCCTCGTCTTCTGGGTGATGTTGAAGCGGTTATGGCGACCGTTTGGGCAATTTTTCGTTGAGCGCAAAGGTCGCCTCCTCCTCCTGGTTCTGGCCACCACCTTGGTCGTGGTCTCCATCTGGCACCAAGAGCACGACTGGCTCTACCAGTTCCGCCTCCCCGAACGCTATCCCGACGGCGAACTCAAAGGACAAGACTATCCGCTCCATCTCTTCGCCCGAGAGCTGAGCTATTGGGGCGATTTCGTGCCCGGCACCATTCCCCTCTTTCTCGTCCTCTGGATTCTCGCCTCCTGGCG
>CAWUJC010000222.1:0-5197 GCA_963922355.1 uncultured bacterium
CAGACAAAGTCAGCAGGAAAAGTGTTCTGAATTGAATTCATGTTTTCTTTATTAGCTAAAAAGATGAAAATATTTGACTGAGGCGAGCCTTCTTTTGTTCCTCCCAATGAGAATTCTTTCTCGGCATCAGCGCCCGATGGCTCTGACGCCAACGGTTCAAATCTTCATGAAGCTCTGCGGCTATGTGGGGCTTTACTTCTGCTAGGTTGTTCAACTCAGATATATCGTTTTCTAGATGATATAATTCGCAGTTTTTAGATTCAAAAAACTCAATGAGTTTATAGGGGCCTTTTCGCACCGCCCCAGTTGGCAAACCACCTTGATTGCTGTAATGGGGATAATGCCAATAGAGCGAGCGCGAGTTCATCTTCCCACCTTGCAGCACATTCCAGAAGCTAACCCCATCGACATGTTGCTTGGGCAGCTGCTTTAGATTTAGCGCTTCAAGAAATGTAGGATAGAAATCAGGACTCGACACAGGCTCGTCGATCTTGACTCCTTCTGGCAATCGACCTGGACAGGAGAAAATGGTCGGCACCCTTAAGCCTCCTTCTTCCGCCCAACCTTTGCCTTCCCGTAAAGGCGCATTACATGTAGGCGAACCTTCCGCTGTCGATAAACCGCCATTATCAGAAGAAACCACCACGAGTGTTTCAGATGTTAACCCTTCCTCTTCCAACGTTTGTAAGACTCGACCAATGTTCGTATCTAGATTCTCAATCATCGCAGCGTAGGTCGCATGAGATTGAAAGCGGCGACGCACAACATGACGATCCAATCCGTCCAAGAAGTTAAGCCCCTCCCCTGGCTCTAGAGCCTTGGCATCATCCAGGCCCATGTCCTTGGCCTTTCTTTCGTACTTTCTGACCAAGTCTGGAGGCGCTTGGAGAGGAGTATGGACGGTATAATGCCACAGATTGAGAAAGAATGGCTGGTCCAGATTCCGGTTCTTTAAGAGTTGAATCGCCTCGTCGGTTAGTCGATCCGTCAGATATTCACCATTCGGCCCATCCTCTATCTGCGGCATTTTATAAGGACTGAAATAACCATTCTTAGGATGCCCCCAATGCCCCCCGCCAATATTGACATCAAAGCCGTGCTCCTGAGGCAAACAAACACCATCTCCCAGATGCCATTTTCCGACGTGCCAGGTCTGAAACCCATCATCCTTTAGGGCTTGAGGAAGTGAATATTCATGACGTGGAAGACCACTAAAATAAGGGACGTCTTCGAGCGCCCCAACCGTGTGGCCACCGATATACTGCGTAATACCGACCCGAGATGGATATTTTCCCGTCAGTAAGCTAGCCCGAGTTGGCGAACAAACCGGGGATGCCGCATAAGCATTCGTCAACTGGCAACCACGCCGAGCCAGTTGATCCAAGACAGGCGTTTCATAGAATGTACTTTCATAACAGGTCAAATCTCTCCAACCCAGGTCATCAATTAAGATAAAGAGCAAATTCTTCATACTATCTTTTACCCTTAGCAGCTAGAGACATAGATTTACGCTTCATCCGGTGTGACATTCCGAACAACACTACTCCAATGAGAAAGAGAGCGCCTCCAACAAACATGAAACAAAACCTTCCCCAGAGCGGGTTGGGAATCAAGACGCCCAACAAAATAAAGCCACCGAAGACGAGCGCCATCAATCCGACAAGTTGGTACTGCATATGATCTTGCTCGTTACTGTGTACTTCTTCGTGTACAACTGGCGTCTTCATATCTTGGAAGAACTCATTCACTCGTTCCTGATAGTCCAAAGTTGTTCGTTTATAAAAAAGTGAAGTGAAGAAGAACCAACTGACGGTACTGACTAACACAATCAACGAGACAAAAATGAATCTTCCGTCGGTGTTTTCCGTGGGGTTTAGGGGAGCGGAGTAGCCCAGCAAGGCTTGCATACGCTCTGGCGAATAGAGATTACTTGCGATCATGGCGACAAGCAGCCCCACCATGACCGTACTCCATCCACTCCAGCCTGGGGTTTTCTTATAGATAATCCCTAACGCAGCGGGCACCAAGGATGGCAACCAGATGATGGCATTTAAGATCTGAAAGAGATCGAATAAATTAACATCTCGCAACTGATCCACAAAGAGACCGATCAGAACAATGATAAGGCCAAAAACAGCTGTGAAGATTTTCCCCACGACTAACTGCCTGTGATCACTCGCCCTCTTATTGAGATATTTGATGTAAACATTTCTTACGAAGTAGCCCGCGTTCCGGTTTAACGCCGTATCCATGCTCGACATCGATGCCGCAAACATCCCGCAGATGAGCAGCCCCAGCATACCTTGAGGCAACGTGTGGAATGCCATCGCTAGAAAAGCTCCTTCTTCCGGGATTTTTAGATCCGGGAAGAGCGTCGACATATCTGGAAAGATAGTCGCGGCGCACATCGCAGGGAGCTGCATCAAAATACTCAGTGGCAACACAAACATCAGAAAAAACCTCAACAACACCATCCCTCTGGCCTGGGCTGCATCTTTCACTTGGAGGTATTTTGCCCCTTCTGTGTTCAAATTAAGCGTATTAATGACGGTGATCACTTGCATCACCAGACACCAGAAAAGCACCAACTCGAAGCGTGCGAACTGAGAAAAGTCAAAGTGCCTTTCAGGAAGTGTATTCTGCAAGTTCATGATCCCGCCAATTTCAGGCAGGTTAACGCTGAAATAGACGACAACAGCTACGGTCAAAAACATCAGCAGCGTTTGCACAAAATCCGTTGCTGCTACGGCCCACTGCCCCCCTAGCATGGCCATCAACGTCACCGTTACCCCCAAACACAGAATCGCGACCGCGGTTGGAATATTGAACGCCGCACCCACAATCACCGCAATGGTATTAATACCCACGCCGCCCCAAAAAAGAGCCATTGGCAGGAGCATATAGACGTAGAATTGCTCGGTCCCAAACCCAAAACGACGCGCGACGGCTTCAATCGAGGTAATGACCCGCATTTGCCGAAAACGCGGCGCCATATACCATAAAATTGCGCAACTGATTGGCGTGCCGATAAACCACACCATCGGCAACAGAAAACCCGACTGATAAACCTTGGCCGAGGCGCCCGTAAAACTCCACGCGCTGATCGAGGCCGCAATGGATGACATGCCCGCCATCCACCAGAGCATGCTTCCCCCACCTCGGAAGTACTCGTCTACATTCTTGTTAACGTGATTGAAGAGCAAGCCTGTCCCGATAATGAACAGCAGATACAACCCAATAACGAGATAATCCCAAAAACCAAGTATCTGAAGGTTCACGAAAGAAGCTTTGGCAAAATTCTGTAGAGGCAGACACGCCTCAATCCCTGCCCGATCACCATCACCGTTCCCAACCAGCTAATTTAAGTGAGGCAAACCTTGTTCACCAAATAGAGATGCGACCAGCCTACCGCAAGCCGCATCCCGCAGGTTACCTTACTTCGCGCTTTTCCTTCTCAGCATGACCACTCCCATCCCCAGCAGAACCAGAGTCGCGCTGCTCGGCTCAGGGATCGCGGTAATGGAAAACACACCCGAGGCATAGTCCGCTTCAAATTGATTGCCATCGACCTCGAGAATCTGCCCATCGGTCACATTAGAGAATTCAAGGTCGCCACCAAAAGCATTGGCGTTGATGATTTGATAGGTCGTACCAACTTCATGCACGTACGACCCGTCTAGCTCGAGGTCAAACACGGATCCGTCGGTCGAACCATCGTTGAAGTTCACCGTTCCACTCACCGTAATGGGGCTAAAGCCAGAACTATCTAAAATAGCCCGCAGAGTACCGGTGCCATCCAAGCCATTATTGAAGGTCATATCTGCCGCCGTAATGGAAAGATTGCCTCCTTTGACAGAAAATAAGCCCGTCCCATCATTCTGACTCACAATAATGTTAGAGGCGGTGAACGTGCCGTAATCAGTCAGAACCAGATTGCCTTCGGCAAAACTCCCGACGAGCAAGTTACGAGCGCCACTAAAATCAAACGTGGGAGAATCTACCTGTGTGCCGCCAAAGTTAAACGTCCCGGTGAAGGCTCCACTCGAATCGGTGCCCAACCGCATGTCGCGAGAGCCCCCCACAATGAGAAAATTACCTCCCGTCTGATTAACAACGCCAGAGTCAAAACCTGCCACGCCAATCCTCCAGGTACCGTCAGAGCGCATATCTCCTCCGGCTCCAATGTTTAAGGTGGCGACACCTGACGTGGCACCAATTCGGATATCACGTACGCGATTGATTCCCGTGGTGACGTTAACGTTGGCACCACTCAAACCAATTTCAGCCGTGCTCCCAAGCCCAGGTTCCCCCGCGCTCCAGTTCCCATCGTCATCCCAGTCATTGTTGATGCTTCCGGTCCAGACGGTCTGAGCTAAAAGTTGATAGTTGGCCAAGCCTAAGAAGGCAGTGAGGGTAAGGAATGCTAGTTTTTTCATATCGTGATGGTGTCGAGAGTTGAGGTTGTTCTTGTTTCTGTCTTGAGTGAGTTATCTGGATTAGGTTGGTCGTTACTTTCTTGGGAATTAGGCAGCTTGGAGAAAAAGTTCAGGCGGCACATGGCACTGGGTTGCCTCCTGATTCTTCCAGGCGACAAAATCATCAATCACATGATCCGCCATGCGACGAAGCTCTCCGTTGATGCTCCCCGCAATGTGCGAAGTCATGTAAACGTTCGGCAACTGATAGAGCTCGCTGTCCTGCGCCGGCGGCTCTGGCCATTGCACGTCGAGCAAGGCCGTCAGGTCGGGCCGGGCCTTGAACGCCCGAGCCAGCCCTTCTTCGTCAACTTGAGCGCCTCGCCCCGTATTGATGAACGTGGCGCCTTCACGCATCGCAGCAAAATGTGCTTCGGTTAGGACCCGTTGATTGCCGGGGTGATCCACCAGATGATTACTCACGACAAGGGCTTCACTAAAGCAAGTTTCAAGGTCCACGATTTGGTTGACTCCTAAGGCCAGAGCCTCGGCTTCCGAAAGACCTTCCCCCGTGGCGATAACCTCTAATTGAAAAGGAGCGAGTTGTTTCAGCAACAGCTGACTGACGGTACCCAAGCCAATCAACCCAATCTTCTCCCCATAAATGCCAGGTCCAGATGAGATCAGGGACTGGTTCCAGGGGCCTTGGCGACAGGTGCGGCTGTTTTGCCAGTAGCCTTTGCACGAAAGGAGAATCTGACCTAAGCAAAATTCAGCCACAG
>CAWUJC010000223.1:0-5185 GCA_963922355.1 uncultured bacterium
CGGTTGGTGCGGCGAAGAGCCAGCTCAGCGAAGCCGAACTCAACCTGGAGCGGACTCAAGTGAAAGTGCCTTTTAACGCGATCGTATTGGAAGAGTCGGTGGAAGTCGGCCAACTTGTCGGCCCCAACAGCATGGTGGCGCGTTTGGTCAATACCGATGCCTTTCATGTCCAAGTTAGTATCCCGGTGGCTGAGCTCGACTGGGTACGGCTACCCGACCGTGACGGCTATGGTGGCTCCAAAGCCACCGTCATCCACGACTTAGGCGACGGTCGGCAAATCCAGCGCGAAGGCCGCGTAACGCAGCGCCTGGCCAGTGTGGATCCGAACGGCCGCCTGGCTCGCTTGCTGGTGGAAGTAAAGAACCCGCTAGACTTAGACACCCCGCCGAACGAGCGTCAGGCTCTGTTACTGGGCTCATATGTTCAGGTACGGATTGACGGCCCAGAGCTGAGCGATGTGTTTGTCATTCCTCGGCGTAGCCTGCGCGAAGGTGACCGGGTTTGGGTGATCGGGCAGAACGGCAAGCTGGAGTTCCGCGACGTCTCGGTCGTCCAGGGCAGTCGCGATTCGCTCACCGTGCGGGGCAATTTGCAGACGGGCGAGGATTTGGTGGTCAGCAATCTTACGGCCCCGCTTCCCGGCATGTTGGTGGCCAAGAGCAATGGTCCCGACGAACCCAAGACGGAGCTGGCCGAGCGTAATTCCGCTCCTGCTTCGACCAAGAACTAGTCCCTCCTTCCCACCCGAGTTGCGATGAACGAAGAGCCCTCCACCGAAAAGAGCAAGTACCCCCCCGGTGCGGTCTCGTGGATGGCGCGCAATCCCGTCGCGGCCAATCTGGTGATGATTATCCTCCTGGCGGGAGGCTTGGTCATTGGCTTGCAAACCACGCAGGAGATTTTTCCTGAGTACACAGTGGATATGATCTCCGTATCGGTGCCCTATCCAGGCGCCAGCCCGGAGGAAGTGGAGCAGGGCATCATTCTTTCCATCGAGGATGAGGTTCGCGGTCTGGAAGGGGTGAAGGAGGTGACGGCCAACGCTTACGAAGGAAGCGGGGCCATTTCGATCGAGCTGATAAGCGGCTCAGACCGAGGAAAAGCGCTCCAGGACGTGAAGAATGCGGTCGACCGCATCCAGTCCTTTCCCGAGGAGGCGGAACGCCCGACCGTTAGCTTGGTCGACACGAAACGCCGCGTGGTCTCGCTGATTGTTTATGGCGATGTCGACGAGCGCACTCTGCGACATTTAGCGGAAAAGGTGCGAGACGATCTGCTCCAGCGTCCGGACATCACCCAAGTGGAGATGGGAGCAGCCCGTCCGTTGGAGATTGCGATCGAAGTTCCGCAGGCCAACTTGCGGGCCTATAATTTAACGCTACCTCAAATTGCGAACGAGGTGGGCGAGGCCGCGATTGAATTGCCGGCCGGTGGGGTGAAGACCGACGGCGGGGAGGTCCTGCTTCGCACCCAGGAGCGGCGCGATTATGGCTTGGAGTTTCTGGACGTTGTCCTCAAGAGCAACCCTGATGGCTCGAAAGTACGGGTGGGCGATATCGCGACCGTTTACGATACCTTTGAAGACACAGACGAGGAAGCAACCTTCAACGGTCAGCGGGCTATCCGCCTGGAGCTTTATCGTGTGGGTAATGAATCACCCCAGTCGATCAGCGACGCCGCGCAGGAATATGTCGAAGAGTTGATGCCCACGTTGCCGCCGGGCGTTGGGATCAACATCTGGGACGACGGCTCCATCATCTACCAAGAACGTGTGGAGTTGCTCGTCCGCAATGCGACAATCGGCTTGTGCTTGGTGATGATCATGCTCGGGCTTTTCCTTGATCCCAAGCTGGCGTTTTGGGTCATGCTCGGCATCCCGATCTCGATCCTGGGTTCCTTCCTCTTCATTCCGCTGACGGGCGCGACGATCAACATGATCTCGCTCTTCGCCTTCATCGTCTCACTCGGCATTGTGGTGGATGACGCCATTGTCGTCGGAGAAAATATCTATGAGAAGCGGGAGCGGGGGATGAACCACCTCATGGCCGCGATCGAAGGTGCGCGTACCATTGCCACGCCGGTGGTCTTTGCGGTCTTGACCAACATCGTGGCGTTCTTCCCGATGTTCTTTGTTCCCGGGTCGCAAGGGAAGCTCTACATGCAGATTCCCGCTATCACAGTGACGGTCTTTATCCTTTCGCTGGTGGAATCGCTCTTTGTGCTCCCTGCGCACTTAGCCCACAGTAAGGCCAAGCAGAATTGGTTCTGGCGGACGCTGGGCTGGCCTCGACGTCACGTGGGCGAATGGCTCAAGCAATTCATTGAAAAAATGTACGGCCCGTTCCTGCACAAAACCTTGGATTACCGCTATGCCACTACGGCGGTGGGCTTCGCGGTTCTCTTTGTGGCCATTGGCGCGGTGGCGGGCGGGCACGTTCCATTCCGACCGTTTCCGGCCATTGAAGGCAACGTCATCCGGGTGGAGGCGAATCTGCCCTTTGGCGCCCCGATTGAGGAGACCCGTCAAGTGCGAGAGCGTTTGGTGAAAGCGGCGCAAAAAACCATCGAAGAAAACGGCGGTGCGGAGATCGTGAAAGGTATCTACACGCAGATCGGTTCCGCGATGCAGGGCTTTGGCCCTGGAGGGGCCGGAGGAGGTGGCGGCGGTAGCCATCTCGTCGGTGTGCAGGTCTCGCTCGTTTCCTCGGATGATCGCGAGATTGGAGGTAAGGCTTTTGCCAACGAGTGGCGCCGCAACGCGGGTGAGATCGCGGGGCTGGAGAACATCAAATTCGACGCGGTGGCCGGACCGGACGAAGGCCAGCCGATTGATGTGCAGCTGAGCCACGCCGACCGCGAGACGCTGGAAGCCGCCGCCCAGGAGGTGGCGACTTTCCTGGCAACGTATTCGGGTACGGCGGACATCGACAGCGGGGTCTCGCTCGGGAAGCCGCAGATGAGTTTCCAGGTAAAACCAGAAGCTCGCAGTCTGGGCATGAATGCCACGGATCTCGCCCGTCAGGTGCGCGGTTCTTTCTATGGCTCTGAGGCGTTGCGCCAGCAACGTGGCCGCAATGAGGTGAAGGTGATGGTCCGCCTTCCGGAAGACGAACGCCGCACGTACGCGACGGTGGAAGAGCTGGTGCTCCGTACCAGGGATGGAACGGAAATCCCGTTGAAAGAAGCGGTGGACATCGAAGAAGGGCGGGCTTACACCGACATCCGTCGTAAGGACGGGCGGCGGGTCATCTCGGCCAGTGCGGACTACGACGGGGCACCTGGGGGCGAAAAGCTGGTGCTGGATGATTTGGTCGCCAACAAGCTTCCGGTCCTTTTACAAAAATACCCCGGCTTGAGCTACGGTTTCGAGGGCGAACAGAAGGCGCAGAACGAGGCGCTGGGCGCGCTGTTGACCGGCTTCGTTCTGGCGATGTTTGTCATCTATGCCTTGCTGGCGATTCCTTTCAAGAGCTACGTGCAGCCCGCCATTGTGATGCTGGCGATTCCCTTTGGCATCATTGGCGCCATTATCGGCCACGTCTTGCTTGGCTACGCGTTGAGCATCATCAGCATGTTTGGGATTGTGGCCCTGGCAGGTGTGGTGGTGAACGACTCGCTGGTGCTGATCGTGGCCGCCAACGAAAACCGAGAAAAACATGGCTCCCACACCGCCGTCTTCATGGCGGCGAAGCGCCGTTTCCGTCCAATTCTCCTTACCTCGCTCACCACGTTCTTCGGGCTGGCGCCGATGATCTTTGAAACGTCGGTCCAGGCTCAGTTCCTAGTGCCGATGGCCATCTCGCTCGGCTTTGGCGTGCTCTTCGCCACGGGGCTGATCCTCATCATTGTCCCGTCGGTTTACCTGATCATCGAAGACTTGGCGTGCCTGTTTAAGTCGGGCGGGACGCACCCCCAGGGGGCTGATCCGGATACGCTCATGGAGAAAGAGGACGCCCGGGTGACGACCCAAGCGCTTTGACTTTTTCTCCCGGGGAACGTAGGTTGCGACGCTGAATTATGTCCTTTGATCTGAAAGAAATCGTCACTAGCCGGATGGGGGAGAACTACCAGCTCCACCACGACTACTTGAACCGCACCCTGGTGAAGGTGCAGCAGACGATCGGCTTTGACAAAGTCTACGCCCGGGCCGAGGGGGCTTACCTCTACGACATGGACGGGCAGGACTATCTCGATTTTCTCTCCGGTTTTGGTGTCTTCAACATTGGCCGTAATCACCCCGTGGCCAAGAAGGCGGTCGAAGACGTCATGGACATGGATCTGCCCAACATGGTGCAGATGGATTCCGCGCTGCTCTCCGGCCTGTTGGCTGAAGCACTGGTCAAGCGTCTGGCCCAGCAAGGGGCGCCGCATCTCGACGCCTGCTTTCTGCCAAACAGCGGGACCGAAGCGGTGGAAGGTGGCCTTAAGTTTGCCAAAGCCGCGACGGGCCGACCGCGCATCGTCTCGCTGGTTAATTCCTACCACGGCTTGAGCTACGGCGCGCTTTCCATTACTGGAAACAAGTACTTTCACGAGGGTTTTGGCCCGTTCGTCCCGGATTGTACCCAGATCCCAATGGGCGATCTCGATGCCTTGGAGCATGAGTTGAAGAAGGGCGACGTCGCTTGCTTTGTACTCGAGCTGGTGCAGGGCAAAGGCGTCTATTTCGCCGAGGGCGATTACTATCAGCAGGCCCAGGCGCTTTGCCGCAAGTACGGCACCTTGTTTTTTGTCGACGAGGTGCAGACTGGCTTGGGCCGCACCGGTAAATGGTTTGCCTTCGAGCATTGGGGGCTAGAACCAGACATCCTCACGCTGGCCAAAGCGCTGAGCGCGGGCTACGTCCCCGCCGCGGCGATTGTCACGCGTCGGGAAATTTATCAGAAGACTTACAACAAGCTGGACCGCTGCATCGTCCACTCGACCACCTTTGGCCGCAATAACCTCGCCTGCGCCGCCGGCTTGGCCACGCTCCACGTGTTGGAAACGGAGAAGCTGCCGGAAAATGCCGCTGCGATGGGCACCTACCTCGAAGAACGCTTGAAGAAGCTGGAGGATCAGTACGACATCATCAGCGGCGTGCGCGTGAAGGGGATGATGTGCAGCGTGGACTTCGCCGAGCCTAAATCGCTCATGGGCAAGATGGGCTGGAAGATGATCCATAAGCTGGACGACAGCATGTTC
>CAWUJC010000224.1:0-5173 GCA_963922355.1 uncultured bacterium
CGGACCGGGCCACGCCTCATCATACAGATAGCGGCAGTAGACCGTCTGGATATCGGCTGGGGTCGTGGCTGGCTGCTGTCGCCGATAGTTAAAGAAAAAGACATTGGACTGGTCCCCGCGCAGAAACCCGGTGTCGGCGGTACCGACGGCAGCGTCTTCCGTCAGGTACGTGGTGATGTCACCGTGCCGACAGGGAAAGCTTGGCCTGCCCATTCCGGCTTGCTCGTACGTGCCTCGCACCTGGAGCGGATAGCTTTTCTCAAAGAAGAGCCGCTCGATCGCTTCGTCCGGGTGGTAGATGGTTTGAGCGAGGTAAACCGCGAAGCTCTGGTGCTCCAAGTAGCGGCGCTCGCTGTGGTCCATAAAGACGGCCAAACCCTTCTCTTCCGCGTGGAAGAAGGCATCCTCCGTGGTGGTCAGCGGTCCCTTGCCGTACACCATCGAAAGCAGCATGTGGGTGTCCGAGTGGCCGCCTTCAAAATCGCGGTAGTAGGCTCGGGCGTGGGGACCCGCGTGGAGGCTACTGGGCGCATGGAAGTGCAGAGCCAGGTCCGTCCAGAACCAGCGTTCCAACTCAATAGCGGTTTCCCGCATCTCCTCGTCGCGCGTGGCGTTGGCCAGGCAGGCAAAGCTCAGCACGGAGAGCGGTGTGTACGTGGGCGAACTGTATTCGCTGGGGAAACCGCGGCGCTTCTTCAGTTGGACGAGGGTCTCCAACCGGTGCCAGGCCAGTTGCGTGAGTTGCGGGTCGTCGAAGAGCTCGCCCATGATGGCCAGGGCGAAGACCATCATGGCCGGGTGGTTGTCGTTATGCCCGCGGAAGTTCTTGTCGTGCTCCAGCAAGTAAGGAAGCGAACTCTTCAGGTAGTTCTCCAGCGTTGCGATCGACTCCGGCGTCAGCGCCTCGCGCTCCAGGAGCAACACTTGAACCGCCGCCGCGGGCGAGAACGTGCAATGATAGAAATGCAATTGTGAGAGGATGGCGTTGGCCAAGCGCCGGTCCTCTTCGGTGCCACTCAGGAAAGGGAGGCAGCCCCAGATCAGCCCGCGCGTCAGGATGTTATCTGCCCCGGCGTGGGGGTGGGTGGGCCGACCGTCGGCGCTGTAGTAATGGCGCCACCGCTCGCGGTAGAGCTGGTAGATGCGGTCCTGGTACGCGGTTTGTCGTTGAATCAACTGGCTTTCGTAAGATGTGGGCGAGGGAGGGGTGGTCATGGAGTGCGCGCGAGGGGATTGACCTCGCTTCAGACCACCAGCCTCTCAAACCCACCTGGCCGGGTAAAAGGGGAGGGCATTTAATAGGTTAACTGGGGGAGTTGACTTGGTACCGTTACGATTTTGCAATAACGCGTTTTCTTGCGCGTTCGAGGCTAAGGGCTTGGATAGGTCTCCATGTACGCCAGGGGTTCTGCTATTGATCAATCTTCAACCTACGACCATTCATTCTTAAACTACGCCTTACCTTTTCGGAAATTCGGCTTATTTGTTCAGCCAAACTAGGAGGTACAATATCATATAATTGATAGGTTACTATGTAACCGAGAGTAATTTCTTCAAGGGCAGAATCATCTTCTTCTACGCCATCTATAAGTGCAAGCAAATATACTAATTGGCGTGATACAGATATTAGCGCGCTATCAACCGGATATGCTGTCTGGAGACTCTTAACTTGCTCAAGTGAGCTATTTATTTCATATCTCCATGAACTGTTAATCAATTTGGTCATATTCTATAATTTTGATAATATAAAAATGCCCTCTCTTCATTCAGTAAAAACTACAAGACCGCGTTGCGACCAGAAATCAATTATTGGGCGTGCTCGTGTTTCCAATACTTGTGTTGGAAGGGGAGTTCGAAATCTAATTATCTCTCGGCTACCAATCCAAAACCAATCTGACTTGCAGACGTCCTAAGCTCTCGAAACCATGGTCCAGGAGTTCCTTCAATAGGAACATCTTGTAATTATTCTGTACCTTTGTCCAGAGTTCTAACTCGAACTGGTTTTGAAAAAGCTATTCCAGAAAAAATGTTGCGCCGCTGAAGTTTACTTTGCCGATTGCGTGGACTTGGTTAAGTAAAATGTCGCCTTTGCTTTCTAGTTTCTCAATAATCAAATTTACGAATTTAGACTGATTAAGTCTAATATACAGGGCATATGCGTGTAGAAGGTAAATATTCTCATCAAAAGCACAATTGGTGAGCCAAAGAGCATAGAGAAACTGGAGGTAGCTAAGATCCAACTCGCTTTGAATCTTGGCGCAAGAGAGGTGAAGTGCATTTTTGGTAGAAAAAGGTCGGGCAGCGGGAGCGCTTAAAACCCAGGCCAGAAGGTCAGCGTGGATGGTTTCGTTTATCTTCCAAATCGTATTCTCATCCTTGGGGTCTTTTCCTTCTGCTATGACAATTGGCTTACCGGTTGGGATACCTTGCAGAAGCTTCCATTCAGCCTTTGTAAATTCACGACGAGGGAACTCTTCCTGAGCGAGGACGTAGAGTGGTTTCTATGGCGCGGGCATAGACTCATGATGCTTTCCTGTGTTTTCCGCTAAAGACGGTTGTGGCGAAGGTAGTGAAGAAGGTGCATGCCTTGGTTCAGGAAAAAAATCCAGATAGGAACGGCTTTTCCCTGGCGTGGAGGGGGAGGGGGCGTAAAGTGGTGGACAGCGCTTGAGGAACAGGCGTATAAAAAGAATTGACGGCTCTTTGGTTTCGTATACAAGCTTATACATGATCAAAGCCACGACGACTCCGCTACCCAAGAAACCCCGCATCCCGAACATGGCCCGCAAAGCTTCTTCTGACTCCGCCGCTAATGGCGACACTGCCCGCAACCGTAACTTGGACCTCGCGCTCCAGACCATCGCCAAGGAATACGGTGATGGCGCGATCATGCGCCTGGGCGACGATGGCTCCGGCCTGAAGGTCGCGGCCATTCCCACGGGCAATATCCTGATCGACAAAGCGCTGGGCTGCGGCGGCTTCCCGCGGGGCCGCATCGTGGAAATTTTCGGGCCGGAAAGCTCAGGTAAGACGACCCTGACGCTGACGGCCATTGCCCAAGCCCAGAAACAAGGAGGCGTCGCGGCCTTCATCGACGTGGAGCACGCGCTCGACCCCACCTACGCCCGTCGCCTGGGCGTGAACATGAACGAGCTACTCGTCAGCCAGCCGAACTCGGGCGAAGAAGCGCTCACCATTTGCGAGACGTTGGTCAAGTCCAACGCCGTGGACGTGGTGGTGCTCGACTCCGTTGCCGCGCTCATCACCAAGGCGGAATTGGAAGGTCAAATGGGCGATGCCACGGTCGGCGCCCAGGCCCGCCTCATGAGCCAAGCCATGCGCAAGCTCACCAGCTTCATCAGCAAAGCGCGGACGGTCGCCATCTTCACCAACCAGATTCGCGAGAAGATCGGCGTGATGTTCGGCAACCCGGAGACCACCCCGGGTGGTAAGGCGCTCAAGTTCTACTCCAGCGTCCGTTGCGATATCCGCCGCATTGGCGCGATCAAACAGACCGACGGGACCGTCACCGGCAACCGCACCAAGATCAAGGTGGTGAAGAACAAGGTCGCCCCGCCCTTCCAGGTTTGCGAGTTCGACATCATGTACAACGAGGGTATCTCGAACGTGGGTTCGCTCCTCGACCTAGCCATCGATGAAGGCATCATCGATAAGAAGGGCGCTTGGATTTACTACAACGGCGAGCAGGTGGCACAAGGCCGCGATGCCGCCAAGGTAGAGCTGAAGAATAATACGGCGCTTTACGCCGAGATCGAGAAGGCGGTCATCGCCAAAATTGATCCGGATCGTGCCGCCCGCGAAAGTGGAGCTGCTGAGGCTTCCGCCGAAGACGAGGAGAAGGCCTAGCTTCTAGAGTTCTACTTAGTCCAGATCTGGCAGACCGGTGAGGCGGATTAATCCACCTCGCCGGGTTTAAGGCCAGAAGGCAGGGCGGCCGGGCGTTCGCAG
This sequence comes from uncultured bacterium, assembly GCA_963922355.1. Taxonomy (GTDB): domain Bacteria; phylum Verrucomicrobiota; class Verrucomicrobiia; order Methylacidiphilales; family UBA1321; genus CAWUJC01. The sequence goes on from CAWUJC010000224.1 coordinate 3,970, forward strand.
GTCGTCGTCATCTCATAGACGCCACCGCTTTCGGAGCTGCGCTCGAAGCCGAGGAGAATTTCCAGCACGTGGGTGGCCAGTGCGCCAGAAGCTCGGTGCGGGCGATCGGCGGCAATCGCAGCGGCCATGTCAGCCACACCAAAGCTGCGCCCCACTTCGCCGGTGTGCGTCTGCTCCACTTCGCTCCATTCTTTCTCGCCGCGTTTCTTGAGCTCAACCTTGCCATCGAAGCCATTGGGATCGGGAACGGTGATGGAACCGTCGAGGCTATGCACTTCAATGGGTGGAAGATGGTGGCCAATCACGTCGAAGCTCATGACCGCCGTGGCCAGAGCACCGTTAACGAACTCCACGGTGCCGGAGTAATGGGTGGGGATTTCCACGTCCATGACTTTGCCGTTGAGCGGCTCACTGGTGATGGTGCGCTGCGAGCGCGGCATCGCGGTCAGGGCGCTGATGCGCTTGGCCGGGCCAAGCAAATTAACCAGGGCGGTGAAGTAGTAAGGGCCCATGTCGAGCATCGGGCCGCCGCCCTTTTGGTAGTAGAATTCCGGGGCAGGATGCCAGCTTTCGTGCCCAGGGCATTGTAAGAAGGCCGTGGCAGAAACCGGTTTGCCTAGTTCCAGTGTATCGAGTGCTTTGCGGGCGGTTTGGATGCCGCCCCCCAGGAACGTGTCAGGTGCACAGCCGACCCGCAGGCCCTTGCTTTCCGCTAAGCTTACGACTTCCTTGGCCTCGGCCAAATTGAGGCCGAAGGGCTTCTCCACATAAGCGTGCTTCCCGGCTTCAAGGATTTGTTTGTTGAGCGGAGCGTGGACGGCTGGAATGGTCAGGTTGACGATGAGTTCCACCTCGGGATCGGCTAGGATTTCATCAACCGAGTAAGCCTTAGGGACTCCATGTTCAGCGGCCTTGGCCTTGGCGCGATCGACGTCCAAGTCGGCACAGGCGACCACGTTCAGGTTGGAGAAGGGTTTGGCCCCGCCGAAGTAGGCGTTGCTGATGTTGCCGCAGCCGAGAATACCGATGTTCATAAGAAAACAAATGTGGGGTGAAGCCGCCCATAGAAACACCCGCCGGGGGAAAGTCGAAAGAAAAATCTCAGCAATGTTGCCTACGTGGCCTGGCCAGATGAAAAGGCCCTTCTATCCACTTGCAGCTCCTGCCCTGTTGGGTATGTTGTGCGGATGAGATTGATGGCTAT